>JAGHDT010000080.1 GCA_021159805.1 Anaerolineae bacterium | reverse complement strand
TCTTCAGCGAGTCAAGCCATTGGGATCCCAACTGGCTGATGACATCTGAAGGCTACTTCGATCGCTTTGTTCGGGACAATCTCGATCAGGCCATCGAAGAGCTGCAGCGGGAACCTCGTCGCATCTACTCGATCGAGTGCATGTTCTTTCTGCGGATGTATTGGGAGCGTTGTCCCGAAAAGCAGGAGACCGTGCGTGCACTGGTCAACGAGGGACGGTTCCGCCTGACCAGTAGTGGCGTCACCACCGCCGATACGCTGCTGCCGAGCGCCGAAGCGATCCTGCGTGATTTTCTTGTTGGGCAGGAGTGGCTGAGGGCGAACGGGATGACACCCGAGCCGACCCTGGCCTATTTCACGGACAGCTTCGGCTGCACGCCGACACTGCCCTCGCTCCTGAGAGCTGCCGGCTTTGATCGCACGGCTATGACTCGCATCGACGGGATGTATTTCATGGGGTGCGATCTTGAATCTTCCAAGGCCTTCCCCAGGCCCGGTTCCAGTGCCGAGCGTCTGCTGAACCGGGAACGCACCCTCGACTTCGTCTGGCGTGATCGGAATGGTGCGCAGGTGCTGTGTCATTGGAATGCCTTCAACTACGGGCAAGGTGATATGCTCGCCTACCGAGGGCTTAGCCGCGTCTACCTGGTCCCGACGGCCATTCCGGCGCGATCGGATCGGCACATTGCCCGGCGTATCAAGCAATATGCAGCGCAGCTTGCGCCCTACAGTCGCACGCCGTATATGCTCTGCCCGATCGGTATGGATTTTGTGCCGCCGATCCCCGGGCTGGTGGCTCTTCTCGATCGCTATAACCGGAACCACTATCCGACCGCCGGCATCTGGGCAGTCAATGCTGGGCTGGACGACTATCTGACGCTGGTCGGAGCTTACCGAGACGACCTACCTATTGTGGAACTCGCGCCCAATCCGTATTGGACCGGTTTCTATACCGCTCGCCCCAATCTGAAACGCCAGTGCCGCGAACTGGTGGACGATCTGTTGGTCGCTGAGCGTCTGTCCCTCATGCCGGAAAATGCGGGCACCGAGATGGAAACGTCCAGAGAGTTGGCGCCGGCGTGGTGGAACGCAGTGGTCTCGAACCATCACGACTTCATCACCGGCACCTCGCCTGATGAGGTCGTCGAAGGCGAGCAGATCCCCTGGCTTGAGCAGGCTGCGGATTCGGTGCGCGCCATCGCCGATCGCCTTGCTGGTACGGTGTCGGTGCTGGCAAGCCAGGATTTTCAGACTGTACTGCCGGAATGGTACCAACAAGATGGTCGCATTCGGATTGAGACTTTGTTCTACGTTGTTGAATTGGCTGAAGATGCTGGTGGGACGATCGTGACCCTACAGAGTCCGGAATCCCACAACCAGCTGTTGGCGAGCCCCTCCAATGACCTGATCAGCTACCGAGACTCAGGTGGGCTGTGGCGCATGGGCTACGAGTTCCGTGGCGGTACCTGGAAAGAGGCAGCCAGGGCCAGCCAACGGTCAACTCAGTTGGAGGTGCGGGAGCACGACAAGGGTCTGGAGATCGTGAGCATCACGGAGCTGAATGGTGAGACGATCCGTCGCCGGATGTGGTTTCGTGATGACACGCCTGTGATCCGTTGTCGTGTGGAAGGTTGCGCTACTGGCGGTCACTCGGTCGTCGTGCGCTTCGCCACCGGACTCTCCTCAAGCAAGCTCACCATGGACACGCCGGGCGGGGTTGCTATGCGTCCGCCGACGCGGTACTACGACCCTACGTTCTGGCCTCTGCAGCGGTGGGTACACTTGCGGGATGAAGGTGATGGGCGGGGGCTTGCCCTGCTGCAGCCAATGCCTGGAGCTGTGTCCTATCAGGCCGACGGCACACTGGAGCTGGTGGCGTTGCGCAATGCACCACGAGAGACGGCGTATGGGGTGATCAAGCTTCCTGCCAACCCCGCTACTGGTCACGAGACAGAGAGCACTGCTTTTGACTATGCGTTTCTGTTCACTTCCGCCGGGGAGTGGCGTGATAATGGGATTCCCGAGATAGCGAGGAGCATCGCCTTCGGCCCGTGGGATGATCCGCAACGCACTGCTCGGGCAGCTCAATCATTGCATGACGTCACAACGGATCGCTCCGATGTGTGGGTGACGGCTGTGAAGCCCGCGTCCCGGGGGGACGGCGTCATTGTGCGGCTGACTGCGCCGGCTGTACCGGAGACGCCGGTGACTGTAACAGCTCGCCATCTGCCGGTGGCGGGGGCGTTCTTGTGTGACGCCAGAGAGCGGGATCTGGCGCCGTTGGATGTGCGGGCCGGCACTGTGCAGGTGGTGATGACAGGGACGGTTGCCACCATAAGGTTGCTGAGAGGCTAGTGGCCGTCAACTGAAGGGCCTTTCTCCTTGAGATTGAGACTTGATGCGTAACCTCAACAGAGTACAAGGCTGGAGGTGTCGAAGTGGATGTTCGCTCTTACAATCGTGAGGCGTGGAACCGGCAGGTTGAGCAGGGCAATACGTGGACGATCCCGGTCAGCCCTGAGGTGATTGCCGCGGCTCGGCGTGGGGAGTGGGAGATCATCCTAACCCCCTCGAAGCGGGTGCCGGGGGAGTGGTTCCCCGAGATGGAAGGGGCGGATATCCTCTGTCTGGCCTCGGGTGGTGGGCAGCAGGGACCCGTCTTGGCTGCCGCTGGCGCGAATGTCACCGTCCTGGACATCTCGCCCGCAC
>JAGHDT010000215.1 GCA_021159805.1 Anaerolineae bacterium | reverse complement strand
GTTCCATGAGTGATGGCCTTGAGAATCTACCAACGCTCTGCGGGTCTGGGTTTGAGCTGACTGCTGAAAGCTGACAGCTGATGGCCTCACCCCAGGATCTCGCCCATTGCCGCAAGGACGGTTTCCACATCATCGTCGGTGATCCAGACATGCGTTACGGCGCGGAAGGTGCGGGGCCCGCGGTTCGGGAGCAAGATACCGCGCGCCTTCAAGGCCGTGGCCAATCCGGCACCATCGAGCGGGCACTCCTCGGTCAGCGAGAAATAGAAGATGTTGGTGTGGACCGGGCCGACGCCGACACCGGGTAGCGCGCCGAAACCCTCAGCCAGGCGGCGTGCTCTCACGTGGTCCTCCTTGAGCCGCAGAGTCATCTTCTCAATTGCCACGATGCCGGCTGCCGCGATGATGCCTGCTTGACGCATGCCGCCGCCCAACACTTTGCGCGTGCGATGGACCTCGGCGATAAAGGCCTCGTCACCGCAGATCATCGCGCCCACCGGCGCGGACAGGCCCTTGGACAGGCAGAAGGTCACCGAATCCACATCCCCCACCAGCGCCTTGACATCCACATCCAGCGCGACCGCGGCATTGAAGATCCGCGCCCCATCCACGTGCACCTTGAGCCCACGGCTGTGGGCCAGCGCCACCACTTGCGAGACGTACTCCGGGGCGAGCGGTGCACCGTTGCAGGCGTTGTGGGTGTTCTCCAGACAGACCAACCGTGTCCGCGGAAAGTGAGGATCATCCCCACGAATCGCCGCCTCGATGTCCTCCAGCTTCAGCGTGCCATCGGACTGGTTGGGGATCGTGTGCGGCATGATGCCGCCCAGCGCGGCCAGCCCGCCTTGTTCGTACAGGAAGGTGTGGGCCTTGTCGCCCATGATCACCTCATCGCCGCGGCCACAGTGCGCCAACAGCGAGGCGAGGTTACCCATGGTGCCGCTGGGGACGAAGATCGCAGCAGGCTTGCCCAATCGTTCGGCGGCCAGCCTCTGCAGACGATTGACAGTGGGGTCCTCCCCATACACGTCGTCGCCCACCGGCGCGTTGGCCATCGCCTCGCGCATCTCAGGGGTCGGCAGGGTCACGGTGTCACTACGCAGATCTATGGTTCGCATGCTCATCTCTCCGGGTTCATTCTGACAGCAGCAACCGGGAGCTTGCGCTCCCAGTTGCCCTTTGCTGAGTTCACTGGGGGGGTTCAGTCGCCGAAACTTGTCCCCACAAGCCGTGCACTCTCAATCCATGGATGGTCCAGCGGCACCACCTTGCGCTTGCCGGCGACCTGGTCAACGGGGACCGGCACACAGTGACCCCCACGGATCGCCACCATCACGCCATAGCGCTCCTCAACAATGTAGCGGGCACACGTGGTCCCCAATTGCGTCGCCAGAAGACGATCGGTGGGCGAAGGGCCGCCACCGCGCTGAAGGTGACCGAGCGAGGTCACCCGCGACTCAAGACGCGTCAGCTCCTCCAGCCGCCGCGCAAGCCGCATACTCACGCTCTCGATGACGTGCCCTACCGGGATCGCGTCATCGCTGTCGTCGTCATCATCCTTGCCGTGCTCTAGAGTCCCGCGCAGGGCTTCCTCCGTGGTCATTGCGCCTTCCGACATCGCGACAATGCTAAAACGCTTGCCCGCGTAGCTGCGATGGAGCACAGCCTCCGCGACCTTCTCGACATCGTAAGGAATCTCGGGGATCAGGATCACGTCCGCACCACCGGCGATGCCGGCGCCCAGAGTCAACCACCCCGCGTTGTGCCCCATGATCTCGACGACAATGACGCGATGGTGGCTCTCTGCCGTACTGTGGAGACGGTCGATCGCCTCCGTGGCGATGGCCATCGCCGTGTCGAAGCCGAAGCTGACATCGGTCCCCCAAACATCATTGTCGATCGTCTTGGGCATTGTGATGATATTGAGACCCTCATTCATCAGTCGGAGCGCGTTCTTGTGCGTACCGCCGCCGCCCAGGCAGACGAGACAGTCGAGATGCTGGTTCTCGTAATTGGCAACGGCGAAGGGACGCATATCCACCGTCCCCAACTCCCCCGCCGGCATCCGGTGCGGCTTATCGCGGCTCGTCCCCAGGATCGTGCCGCCGAGCGTCAAGATCCCGGAGAGCCGCGAGGAATCCAGGCGGATGAAACGGTTTTCCACCAACCCGCGGAAACCGTCGAGGTAGCCGATGACCTGGGTATCCAGTGAGTTCGCCGCCTTCCCAACGCCGCGAATCGCAGCGTTCAGACCGGGGCAATCCCCCCCGGCAGTCAGTAGACCCACAAACCTTTGCGCCATACGATCCCTCCTTGGGCCAGCCACTTCGAACGCCTCACCAACCTGCACCGCGTCTATTATGACATAGGTCTCCGAACAGGCCAAACAGACGAAACAGTGGGGTGCATCGATGGATCAGCACAATCGTAGGGGCAGGTCTGAGTAAGGGCAGGTCTGAGTAGGGGCAGGTCTGAGACCTGCTCTATCTGGGACGACCACAACGAGAGGGCAACCACAAGGG
>JAGHDT010000466.1 GCA_021159805.1 Anaerolineae bacterium | reverse complement strand
GTTCTATGCAGCCTATCTGCTGCGGCACGAAACGAGCGTGGCAGCCGAGGTGCCGGGGGCAGCTTGATGGGCTGCGGGGCAGGGCAGGCGGGGCGGCGACGCTGATGGGTGGGGTGCACTGGTGCAGCGCTGTGTGTCTGTCCGCCGATGTGAGAAAGCGAATGCAGGATGAGGTATTCCCGGACCCAGTCAGGCAAGCGCAAGCGCTCTACGGCTACATTCAGAGAGGTGATGTGATGGGCCAGCGCCTTTTTGCGGCTTTTGCGGATGGTCATCGCGAAGCTGTACTTTGTGAGGCTGTTCTCAAGAGTGCTGAAGATGCCTGCTGGGCAGACCTGCAAGGAGGGTCACGATGAAACTGGGATTTGTGAGTGCGATTCTGCCTGATCTGTCGCTGGACGAGGTGGTGACTTTCGCATCTGAAACGGGATTCGACTGTGTGGAGCTTATGTGCTGGCCGAAAGGCAAGGCCGAGCGGCGCTACGCTGGTGTAACCCACATTGACGTGGCGGACTTCGATGCCGAGGCAGCTGCCGCCGTGAAGGCCTTGGTTGCTGACGCCGGCGTGCAGATCAGCGGACTGGGCTACTATCCTAACGCCCTGTCGCCGAATCCGGAGGAAGCTGCCGTCGCTATCAGCCACATCAAGCGGCTGATCAAGGCTGCGGAATTGCTCGATGTCGATGTCGTCAACACCTTCATCGGGCGCGACTGGACCAAATCGGTCGATGAGAATTGGCCGCGTTTCAAGGAAGTGTGGCCGCCGCTGATCGCTTTCGCCGAGGAGCAGCACGTTCGTATCGGCATCGAGAACTGCCCCATGCTCTTCACCGACGACGAGTGGCCGGGTGGCAAGAACCTGGCTCACGCACCAGCGATCTGGCGTCGTATGTTCGAGGAGATTCCCAGCGAGAGCTTCGGCCTCAATTACGATCCCTCGCATCTGGTTTGGCAGCAGATGGACTATATCAAGCCGTTGTGGGCGTTCGCTGATCGCCTTTTCCACGTTCACGCGAAGGACGCGCGGGTGGATCAGAACCGGTTGGATGAGGTCGGTGTGCTTGCTAACCCTTCGGAGTTCCATACCCCGAAGCTACCTGGTCTCGGTGATATCAACTGGGGTCGGTTCTTCTCGGTCCTGGGCAGCATCGGCTACGATGGGCCTGTGTGCATTGAGGTAGAGGACCGAGCCTATGAGGCGTCGTTGGAGAGCCGTAAGGACGCCTTACGCCAGAGCGCGCGGTATCTGAAGCAGTTTATGCCGTAGGGGGGGCTGTGTATGGCTTCGGACGGGAAGGGAGCACTGCTTCCAAGGAGATAGTGTAGAGACCACGTGTTCGCTCGCGCACGCCACGCAACACGAAAGCGCCGTCGCGAACTTGCAGGTGTCGCCAGATAGCCGGACACGACGGCGTGTCCCCAAGGGGACCTGGCCTACATGTAGATCTCGTGTAGGTTGGGCCTCCATAAACGGGGACAAGTTGTCAGTCCGACCATCTGCTCGACGGTACAGGGGCTATTCTCGAAGTAGGCTGCATGTCCGCCAGCGGACACCACGCAAGCATGAAAATGCAGCGCGCAGAGCAGAGCGCGGACTGGGGTCCGCGCGAGCGCGACAAAGTGGGCGGGTATGATGTCGCAGGTGGTTATTTTCGAAGTAGACCAGATACTGCTTACTTCCTACTCCTTACGGCCACTTAGGGCTGACCGTTCGGAACGTGCCGGCTCGTTACTCGCCCAGATACTTCCCGAAGAACGCCTCTGACTTGTTTCCTCCCCAGCCGTGTTCGCCGGGGTGTAGGTCCAACTCCAGACGGTCGGCGGCGTCGGCCGCCTGGTAGATTGTGGAGAGCTGCCGGTAGCACTGCATCGCGGTATCGACCTTGAAGCAGGTGTCGTTGGCGCCGATGTCGATGAGCAAGGGGCGCGGCGCGAGCAGTCCCTGCAGGTCGGGCAGATCGACGAGCTTGAAGAGCCCTGGCGCGACCTGCATCCCGCAGTAGTTGATGTCGCGCATGCCGAAGGCCCACCAGAGGTCGCTGTAGGCTATGATCTCCGCGGCCTTGAACCGCTCATCGCATAGCGCCATCCACAGTGTCATCGTGCCCCCGCCGCTGAGGCCCATCACGCCAAGGCGCTCCGCGTCGACATTGGGGAACGCGCTGACGACGTCGGTCGCTGCTTTGCCGTGGGCTACGTTGATGGAGAGTGAGGTCATGCCGAACATCGTGGCGTGGAGGTAGTAGAGGTTGCACCAGTCGCGGTTGCCAGCGACCGACGAGTGGTTGGGTTTCTGGCTGTCGTTGCGCTCGCCGAAGCCGATCCAGTCGATGGCGTAGGTGATATAGCCCTTCTGTGCCATAACGTCGCCGTAGTTGTAGGCGTGGTCGGCGATGGCTTGGCGCAGGCCCGGGCTGGTGTCGTTTCCCATCACGGGCTCCTTGCCGAACTGCCCGTGGCCATGGCAGCAGAGGATGGCGGGGCGCGTTTCGTTCTCTGCGAGCCCCTTGGGGATGTTGACCAGCATCGTCGCGGAGAGGTACGGCTGCACGTCTATGATCCACCGCTGGCGGATAAGGTCGTGATATTCCCACTCGGCCAACAGCTGCGGGTTGGGATCGACGGTGGGGGGATAGTCACCCAGCGTGGCCAGGACTTTGGGGGTGGCTTCTTCCTTCCAGGCTTTGAAGTCGGATGCCGTCGTGCCGGTGAAGTGGTATTCGGGCACGTGGGCTTTCGCCATCTCAACAAACATCTGGTTCGGGCTCAGGTTTCGTACGGTCATGGTTGCCTCCTGATGTGGCTGGTTGGATAATAGTGCTGAAGCATTACGCCGCTGGTGCTACCAAGGTGATGATACTCCAACTGTTTGACACTGCCATGGGGCGCTCCTACAATGGGTGTGGTTACACACAAGATGTGTCATGCAGGAGGCTCCCACATGAAGATTACGGCGGTGCGGCTGTTTGAGGTGCGTGGAGAGATGACCTTCCCCGGCGAGTTCTGGGAGGAGCGCCTGATTCGCCCGGTGGACATCTATCCGGAGCACAAAAGTCAGGGTCCGGGATGGCTGGCCAAGACTGAGGATGGCGGTTATGCGATGCGCTCCCAGTTCTGTGAGATTCAGACGGATGAGGGTGTGACCGGACTGGCGGGGCCGACGACGTCCGAGCAGGCCTTTGTCATCCAGCACCAACTGGCCCCCATGCTCATCGGTCACGATCCGCTGGCCACCGAGCGTATATGGGACCGGCTGTACCGGTCGATGGTGCACGGCCGCAAGGGCCCGTCGATGATGGCGTTGAGCGTGGTGGACTGCGCGCTGTGGGACCTGAAGGGCAAGTGGGCCGGCGTGCCGGTCTACAGGCTGCTGGGTGGTCCGGTCCGCGATGAGATCCCGGCCTATGCGAGTGCGCTGGGGTATTCTCTGGAGCCTGAGCTCGTCACGCAACGGGCGAAGGAGATGGTGGCGCAGGGCTACCGGGCGATGAAGTGGTTCTTCCGCGAGGGCCCCACGGATGGCCGGGCGGGCATTGCCAAGAACGTTGAGTTGGTGCGGACGCTGCGCGAGGCGGTGGGACCGGATGTGGACCTGATGCTCGACTGCTGGATGAGTTGGGACGTGCCCTATACGATCGAGATGGCGCGCCTGCTGGCGCCCTACCATCCCCGGTGGCTTGAGGAGCCGGTGTTGCCGGACAAGATCCCGCAGTATGCCGAGATCCGCCGGAGCATATCGATCCCGATCTCCGGCGGTGAGCATGAGTACACGCGCTGGGGCATCAAGGCGCTGCTGGATGCGGGTGCGGTGGACGTGCTGCAGCCGGATATCTACTGGGCCGGCGGCATCTCCGAGGTGCACAAGATCTGCACCCTGGCCTCAGCCTACGACATCCCGGTGATCCCGCACGGGCACTCGATCCCGGCAACGGTCAACCTGATCGCCGCGCAGCCCGAGCCCGTCTGCCCGATCGTCGAGTACCTGGTCAAGTGGAACACCATTCACCAGTTCTTCTTCAAGCACCCGATCGTGCCGGTGGACGGCAAGATCTCGCTGCCCACAGAGCCCGGGCTGGGGATGGAGCTGGATGAGGAGAAGATTCTGTCTCGCACGGAGCTCAGTTTCTGAGGTCGCGTGGATACAGAATACAGAATCAGCGAATGAAAGAATGGAGAATGGGAGAACAGTAGACTACAGCTCGCTTGCTCTGCCATTCGCTGATTCTTTCATTCTGCATTCTTTCATTCCGTGTCCCTGATTAGTGAGATTCGTGAAGATTCGTGGTTACGTCTCTGCCTTAGTATTCTTCAGGAGGAAAGATGATCAAGATCGCCGAAGTATTCCGTCCGGATGAACGCGAACTGTGGTTGCCCATCAAGCAGTGTGGGGTGAAGTACGTGGTGGGTGGGTTCGGCCTGCAGCCGAGGCCCGACGCCGGCCCGGAGCGGCAGCCGTGGAGTTATATGTCGCTGCTGCGTACGAAGACCGCGTACGAGAATGCGGGGTTTGAGCTGGCCGTGATCGAAAACCGCCCGCCGATGGAGAAGATCAAGCTGGGGTTGCCGGGGCGCGATGAGGAGCTTGAGGCCATCAAGGAGATGATCCGCAACATGGGCCGGTTAGGCATCCCCGTCTGGTGCTACGCGTTCATGGCGGGCCACACTGTGCTGCGCACCTCGAGCACGATCCCCACGCGAGGGGGCGCCCAGGTCACCGGATACGATCACGAGCTGATGAAGAATGCGCCCCTGACGGCGTACGGTGAGGTCTCCGAGGAGCAGATGTGGGATAATCTGAAGTACTTCCTGGAGCAAGTGGTGCCGGTGGCCGAGGAGTTCAACGTCAAGCTGGCCGCCCACCCGGATGATCCGCCCATCTCACCGATCCGCGGGATCGCCCGTGTACTGGTCAGCATCGAGAACTATCAGAAGCTGCTGGAGCTGGTGCCCAGCCCGGTCAACGGTATCGGGCTCTGTCAGGGCAACTTCACGCTGATGACCGACGATCTCCCCGGCGCTATACGGCACTTTGGCGCGCAGCGCAAGATCTTCTTTGTGCACTTCCGTGACGTGCGCGGCACGCCGGCGAAGTTCGTCGAGACCTTCCACGACGATGGCAAGACCGATCTGCTGGCCTGTCTGCGGGCGTATCGCGACATAGGCTTCGAGGGTGTTTGCCGCCCCGACCACGTCCCGACGATGGCGGGCGCTGACTACGGCCATCCGGGGTACACGCGGATCGGGCGATTGTTCGCGATCGGATATATCAAGGGCCTGCGGGAGGCGGTGTATCGGGAGTAAGGCCACGATTCACGATGTACGATTCATGGTGAAAGTTGAAGGCACGTCTCGGAAACGAGACGTGCCTTCTGTACCTGCGGGATTCACCATTTCTTGACGAACTGGTTTTCCACCGACGCCCGACCGTGGAGATCCACGTTGTCGGGCATCGGCCAGCGCATCAGCGTGTGGCGCGCGCGTGTGCGTTTGTAGCCGGCGTTCCAGTAGGTGCTGCCGGCCAGCCAGGCCAGCAGATCGATCTGTAGCTTGTTCTTAATCTCCGCGTAAGCTGGATCATCCCAGTGGTTGAAGAGCTCGTGCGGATCGTCTTCCAGGGTGTAGAGCTCGCCCGCCTCCTGCCCGATGTAGTAGACCAGCTTGTGCGTCGTGCTGCGCATCATAATCTGGTAGTTGTCCTCACAGAAGACGTAGGGGTGTGGCTCAACCTCTTCGCCGGCCAGCACGGGCAGCAGCGATCGCCCCTCGAAGTAGGTCGGGATGTCGATGCCGGCGGCGTCCAAGACCGTCGGGCCGATATCCATCAGCGAGGTCAGGTCGCTGATGGTGGCCAGTCTGTCTGTCGGCCTATCTGTCCTATTGTCCCAGATGATCAGTGGGATATGGGTGATGCTATCGTACATCAGCCATTTGTAGGCCATGTTGTGATCACCCAGCATCTCGCCGTGGTCGGAGCAGAAGATCACGAGGCTGTTCTCCAGGTACCCGTAGGCCTCCAGCGCGTCCAGCACTCGCCCGATCTGTTCGTCCACCGTGGTGATCTTGGCGTAGTAGTGCCGCCGCATCTCGGCGATCTCCTTGGCAGTGGCGCCGTCCAGATCAATCTGCGACTCGTGGGTCGCCGCAGCGTGGAACGCCTTCATCCGCGCCTGCTGGGGCGGCTTTTCATCCAACTCTTGCTCACGCCAGACGGCTCGGGGCAGCTCGCGGTCTTCGTAGAGCGCCAGATGGCGCGGGAGGGGATCCCAGGGCTCGTGCGGGCCGGTGAAACCGACCTGAAGGAAGACGGGACGTCCGCCTTCGCGCTCGGTCTTGTAGTGTCCGCCATCGTGGCGCGTGATCCAGGTCAGCGCGGCGTTGCCGATGAAGACGTCACCGTGTAGCTCCTCCTCGTGTTGCCACGGGATGCCCTGGTGCTTGGCGATCCAGTCGGGGTCCGTATGATTGCGGTTGAGGGGGCGATCCACGCCGTGCATGCCCAGCCAACGGCCCCAATCATCGTCGGCGCCGCCGCGCAGCAGGTTCATGCTGGTGGGGTTCTCCACGATCACGCGCTCGTGGAAGCCGCCCGCCACGTCGCGCGGGCTGAAGTGCATCTTGCCGATGTTGGCGCACCAATACCCGGCGTCGGCCAGGTCTTGGACCCAGTTGCGATGCTCGGCCCACCGGTCGAAGGTGTAGACGCCGGTCGTGTGGGGCCACATCGCCGTGAACATCGCCGCGCGGCTGGCGATGCACGTCGCGCCGGGACAGTAGGCCTCGCCGAACGAGGTCCCTGCTGCGGACAGGCGATCCAGGTTGGGCGTGATCATATGGTCGTGACCCCAGGCTGCAACAGTGTCATAGCGCTGCTGGTCGGTCATGATGAGGATGATGTTGGGGCGCTGCGAGTCGGTTTGCTGATTCGGTTCTGTCATTGCGGTTACCTCCATGTCTTTATCGTATTCGATTTGTGCCAAGCGCAAGGTACAATGATGGCAAAGCAGCCAGTTTGGTGCAAGTTCCGGCGCGGTGAGACACCGGCCGGAGCAGAGAGAATAAGTGGCAATCAGGAGCGAGACGATGGACAGTGCAAATCTTGCGCAGATGTTGACGCGGCAGGCTGAGCTGGCCCGTACTCTGGTGGAGGATGTCTCACCGGAGCAGGCTGTGTGGAAGCCGGACCCGGAGCGGTGGTCGGTTCTGGAGGTGGTGAACCACCTCTACGATGAGGAGCGGGAGGATTTCCGCGTGCGGTTGGATATCCTGCTCCGTGCGTCGGATGAGCCGTGGCCGCCGATTCACCCGATGGAATGGGTGACCGAGCGGCAATACAACGCGCGTGAGCCGGCGGCATCGCTGGAAAACTTCCTCGCGGAGCGGCGTGCCTCCCTGGAGTGGCTGGCGAGTTTGCAGTCGCCCGATTGGGACGGCGGCGTCCAATCCCCGTGGGGCTTCTTCATGCGGGCCGGCGACATGGCCGCCTCCTGGGTCGTCCACGGTCAGTGGCACACCGAGCAGCTGATCCGGCTGCGCCGGGATTGGACGGTCGAGCAGGTCAAGCCCTATGATGTGAGGTACGCCGGGAGGCTATAGCCCCGTCCGCCGGGCGTCCGACGCCCCCGCAGACTTGATCCTTCACTGTCGTGGATGCATAGTGTGGGGGGCTGGCCGACCCGTTCAGGATGACAGATAGAGGGTGGTGTGAGTTCCTGGCGCTCTGTGAGGGAGCCACGCAGAGCTTCAGCGGGATCATCTGCCTCAGCAGTTCAGCGATTCAGCACCCTGACTCGCGAAGATTGGCGTGATTCGCGGTTGCTTTGCCGCTACTCAGCCGCGGGCAGCAGCACTGTGAAGGTGCTGCCCTTGCCGACCTCACTCTCGATGTTGAGGGTGCCGTTCTGCGCCTCGACCAAGGTGCGAGCGATAGAGAGCCCCAGCCCGAATCCCGGCGTCGAGCGCGAGGCGTCTCCGCGGTAGTAGCGGTCGAAGATGCGCTCCCGCAGTTCTTCCGGCATGCCGGGGCCGCTATCCTGCACGTGGATGGCAACTTGGTGATTGTGTTGGTCCACTGAGAGGCGAATCGGCCCCTCCCCGTGCTTAATCGCATTGTCGATCAGGATCAAGAGCGTCTGTTTGAGCGCGTCGGCATTGGTCACTGCCGCAAGATCCTCCGGACACTCACACTCGATGGTGCGCTCCGGCGCCAGGATATGCGCCTGACGGCAGACGTCGTCAATGATGCCGGTGATGACCAGGGGCAGTACGGCGAACTTCCGCCCGGCATCGGCCCGGGCCAACGTCAGCAGATCGGTCACCATACGGGTCAGCCGCTCGCTCTCTTGCGCCAAATCTTCGACGATATCCGTCTGCTCTTCCTCGGGCAGGGGCGGATTGCGCTGCAGGAGGGTGAGGTTGCCGCGGATCGTCGTCAGCGGTGTGCGTAGCTCGTGGGAGACGTCGGCCACGAAGTCACGCTGGACCTGGAGCGCGTGTTCGATCTGTTGGTAGGCCTCTTCCAGGCGGCCAAGCATGCTGTTGAAGGTCTTGGCCAGCTGGCCAAGCTCATCGTTGGGGCCGCTGTGTTCCACGCGGGCGGTCAGATCGCGGGCCTCGCCGATCTGTTCGGCGGTTTCGGTGATCTTCTGGATGGGACGCAGCGTGGTGCCGGAGAGGAACCAGCCCGCGCCAAAGGCGATGACAGTCGCTATCGCGGTACCGGCGATCAGCGTGGCGCCGAGGGAGTGCATGGAGCGATCTCGGTCGACCAATGGGCGTGCAACCTGCAGAATGCCGATGTTGGCATTGTCGAAGCGCACAGGGCGGCTCAGGGTGAGCCAGCGCGAATCCTCCCCCTGGGCAATCTCGATCCAGCCCTCCCCGGCTTGTAGTGAGCGTATGCCTTCTGCGCTGATAGGGATGGCTTCAACCGTTCTGCCATTTGCGCGCGGCACAGGTTCGCCTGTGGGGTCCAGGATGGTAACGACATCCGTCGCTGCTGCGCCCCTCACCATGACCTGCATAGCCTGCCAGGCTTCGTCGCCGTAGCTGCCTGCATTCGCGCTATCGCCGCTCGACCGCGGGCCGCCGCCTGGCGGCAACATCCAAGGCAGGGGGCGAGGGTAGGTTCTATGGAACCGCGTCCAGGCGATGACCATCTTGGCCGCGGTCTCCGCCAGATCTTGCTTCACGATGTCCAGCGTGTACCGATCCTGGGCTACATAGAGGATGCTGCTGAACGCGGTCAGCGTCAGTACCAGGATCGCCGTATAGAATAGCGTCATGCGCAACCGGATCGACACTAGCAGGCCTCCCGCAGGACATAGCCGACACCCCTCACGGTTTGGATGAGGCGTGACTCCCCGTCAGCCTCCGTTTTTTTCCTTAGGTAGCCGACGTAGACTTCAATGATATTGTCATCACCGACGAAGTTGTAGCCCCAGACGTGGGAGAGAATCTGGCCCCGCTCAAGAACCTGGTTGGGGTGCTGCAAGAACAGAGACAGCAGGTCGAACTCTGTCGGCGTAAGGTCGAAGACGCGTGTGCCGCGGCGCACCTCACGGGTCACCGGATCCAGACACAGATCTGCGAAGGTGAGCGGCGGTGCTTGATCGTCCACGCCGGCGCGACGCAGCAGGGCCCGGACCCGGGCGATCAGCTCGATCGATTCAAAGGGCTTGATCAAGTAGTCGTCGGCGCCACGTTCCAGTCCCTCGACGCGGTAGTGCACGGCGTCGCGTGCGGTGAGCATGAGCACCGGTGTATGATCATCCTGGTCCTGTAGGGCCTCCAGGACGCCGATCCCGTTCAGTTTGGGCATCATCCAATCAAGGACGATAACGTCAGGCGGCATCTGATAGATGCTGTTGAGCGCTTCCTGCCCATCCTCTGCCGTCGTTACCTCAAAGCCTTCGTAGGTAAGTGTACGACGCAGCATCTTGAGCAGTCTCTGATCATCGTCGACCACCAATACTCTAGCCATAGACTGTTACCTCTCCCTATGGTGTTGAGCCGATCTCCGGCTCGCCGACCACACATGCAGGGCCCGTGACCTTATTATAGCGTGCTCCCTGAGATGAGGCTGGGAGAGAGCTGAGAGAATCCTGAGAATGTCGACATATCCTATCGGATTCTCAGGATTCTCTCAGCCTATTCTTGGGTTGCTCTCAGTCGTTATCTGTAAGATGTTACTTGGGATCGCCGCACCCCAGTGCGGCTCTCTTGGCTACCGGCTCCATTTATATGTCATTTCATCAGGCCTGGAGGAGTGTTTGATGGTGCGGAATAGGAAGCTTTGGATCATCATTTTCGCTGTAATTGTGGTCGGCGGTGGTGGCTACGCTGCCTATCGCACATGGCTCGCACCGAAGAAAGAGGGCGAGGCAGAGGTGACGATGCAGACAGCCACTGTCATCAGGGGCGATCTTTCGGTGACCGCTGCCGGGTCGGGGCAGTTAGTGCCCTCTTCGGAAGTTGATTTGACCTTTGGTGCTAACGGCAAGGTGCTGGAGGTGCTGGTTGCGGTCGGGGACAAGGTCCAGCCCGGTGACGTACTGGCGTGGATTGATGATGCCACCGCGCGGCAGGCTGTAGCATCAGCCGAGATTCAGGTCATGGCAGCGGAGCAAGATCTGGCATTGGCTGTTGCCGAGGCCGAATTGACATTGGCCAAAGCAGATGCCGATCTAGCAGTGGCGCAGCGCGAGTTAGATGAATTGGTGAATTGGGAGCCGGACGAAAGTGAAACCGGTGTGGCCGAGGCCAACCTGTTGAGCGCCCAAGTGTCATATCAGAATGTCTCGGCCAAGGCCAATCTCACGGATGCGTCAAATACCTCCGTCCGTATCAACCTGGATCAGGCCATTGCGTCTCTGGCGGATGCACAGCAGACGTATGCCGAGGCGATGAACCCTGAGCGGGACTGGGAGAGGAACATCGAGGATATTCGCGAGAGTGCCGCCAACTCCCTGGTGAGGGCTCAACAAAACCTGGAGATCGCCCAGGCCAACTATGATCTGGCAATGGTCGAGAGCACACCGGCTAACGCCAGCGCCGATCTGCAGAGTGCGTGGGCCCAGGTCGTGAATG
>JAGHDT010000311.1 GCA_021159805.1 Anaerolineae bacterium | reverse complement strand
GACCAATGCAGAGTATGGCACAACAGAGGCGCCCCTGATCCAGCAAAATGGTGACCCGCTGAGCGATCTTCTCTACACGACTAACTTCGCCTTTGTGGGGCTGCACGAAGCCGCTGCAGCGGCTTCCGATCCGTTCTACACAGAAGCTGCCGATAGGCTGGCGCACTATCTGTGTCGGATTCAGGTTAGCTCAGAGGCGCACCCGGAGCTGGATGGTGGATGGTTCCGGGCCTTCGATTTCCGACGCTGGGAGTATTGGGCCAGCAACGCCGATGTCGGGTGGGGGGCCTGGAGCATCGAATCCGGCTGGACCCAGGCCTGGATCACGTCTGTGATGGCGCTCCGGCAGATGCGGACCTCGCTCTGGACGCTGACGGCGGGGAGCCGGATAGGCGAACAGCTTGAGGCGTTGGTGCCGGCGATGTTTCCAGATGCTCAGTGAGCGGAGGTACGGCGAACGATGACAGAGCACTTGCTTGATGAGATCTTTGATGGGGCTGGCTTGAGTCCGCTATTGGCTTGGTATTGCCGACCATCGAGGTGGCGTATCGAGTCCGGGCGGTTGATGATCGAGCCTGATGCCAAGACGGATTACTGGCAGAAGACGCACTATGGCTTCTCGGTGGATAACGGCCCGTTCCTGCATGCGCAAGTTGATGGGGACTTCGCGGTCACGGCGCGGGTTCATCTCTATCCTCAGCATCAGTACGATCAGGCAGGCTTGATGGTGCGCATCGATGCGGAACACTGGATCAAGACGTCGGTGGAATACGAGATCGGCGAACCCTCCAAGCTCGGCGCTGTGGTGACCAACGGCGGGTACTCGGACTGGTCCACGCAGGATTTCCCGGACGGTGTGAGCGAGGTCTCATTCCGCATCCGCAGAACGGGTGATGATTACATCGTTGAGAGCATGCTGCACGCCGGCGCTGTGGCGGGGGACGCTCTGGGCCGCTGGATCCAGATCCGGATGGCCCATCTGCACAACGCCAATCACGTTCCGGTCCAGTGTGGCCTCTACGCCTGCTGCCCGATTGATGCGGGGTTCAGAGCGGAGTATGAGTATCTGAAGATCGAGGTGCAAGGGGCGGAAGAATAGAGAAGGGAGAATCAGCGAATGCTGGTGCGTTTGACACGATTCTGAGTCCTCGAGTCTTCAGCTCTTCTTCTTGCTGTTCTTGGCGGCCTTGCGGCTTGGCGTGAAGCGACTGGTTCATTGGCACTCATTTGATTGGAAAGGGTGAATCATGGACATTCGAACGTATCTCTGCCGTGAAGCTGCAGCGATCAGTGACGCTAGCTTGCGAGATCTGCCAGCGGCCGCCGATTGGCCGGCTGAGCGCGCGCGACGCCGGGAGATCTATCTGGACCGTATGGGACTGACGCCCCATCTGGCGGCCCCCCGCACGCCGCTGAACGTGCAGGTGACCGGCACTTTGGTACGCAATGGGTACCGGGTGGAGAAACTGGTCTTTGAGAGTCTACCGAGGCTCTATGTGACGGGCAACCTCTATGTCCCTGCCGGACTGGAGAGGCCGGTCCCTGCGGTCCTCTACCTGTGTGGGCATTCAGAAACCCAGAAGCTGCACTACCAGAGCCATCCTCGGCGATGGGCAGAGCTGGGCTTTGTCTCCCTGGTCGTGGATACCATCCAGTATGGCGAGATTCGCGGCGATCACCACGGCGTTTTCAGCCAGGGTCGTTTCCATTGGTACAGCCGCGGGTATTCGCCTGGGGCCGTGGAGTGCTGGAATGGCATCCGGGCCCTGGATCTGCTTGCCGCACGGCCCGAGGTGGATGGTGAGCGTATGGGCGTCACCGGCATCAGCGGCGGTGGCGGGATCAGCTGGTGGCTGGGCGCCGCCGACGAGCGCGTCAAGGCGGTCGCGCCGGTGTGCGGCACCGGCACAAGGCGGAGCCATGTCGCGGAGCGCACGGTTGACGGGCACTGCGACTGCATGTTTCACATCAACCCCGACGGCTGGGATCTCGCCGACGTGGGCGCGTTGATCGCGCCGCGTCCCTTGATGATCGCCAGTGCGAACCGCGATGGCTTGTACACGATCGAGTCGGTGCGCGAGAGCTACGAAAAACTCCGACGCCTATATGCGCTCTTGGGTGCGGAGGACCGGATCCAGCTGGTCGAGACGCCGGGGCGTCACAGCTACCACGAGACGTCCCGTACGCGTATCTTCAGCCTTTTCCTGAGGGAGTTGGCCGGTCGCGATGTCGCGCCGGAGGATGTCGGTGATCTGGATGAATCTCAAGATGAGCCGGATGAGGATGTGCTGCGTGTCTTCGTGCCTGGTACCGATGTTGCACTCCCCGCGGACGAACGCTCGACTGTGATCGACGATGACTTCGTGCCGCGGGCAGAACTCGTTCCCGTGACGGATCACGCTGCGCTGGCCCGGCGCAGAGCTGAGGTGCTGGCGGGGCTGCGGGAATATGCCTTTCAGCAGTTCCCGCGCGTCCCGGCGCCGCTGGATCTCGACGTGCACCTCCGCTTCGAGACCGATTCGATCGAGGTTTCCCGGTTCCGGTTCACGGGTGAGCCGGGCTGGCAGTTGGCAGGGATGGTCTCGCGGCGCCTGGCCTGGGATACGCCGCACGGCGTGGTGGTCACGCTCCGCAGCCCGGATGATGTGCGGTGGGCGCATCATGATGCGAGTGCGGAGTTCGTGGGTGGGCTTGGGGAGCGCTATGGTGTCGCGCGCATTGACACGCGCGGCTGCGGGGAGTCCGGCTGGTCCCCGGGGCTCTCGTGGCACGTGCGACGCGCTGCGGCGCTGTTGGGCCGCACGGTGGCGAGTATGCGGGTCTACGACACGCTGCGCGCCATCGAGGCGGTGCGCCAATTGGATGGTGTCGATCCTGACCAGGTGATCCTGGCAGCCCGTGGGGAGATGACGGTGGTGGCGCTCTGTGCGGCGCTGCTCGATGGGCGGGTCAAGGCTGTGGCTATGGAGGATCCCCCGGCCACGCTGGACCAGGCGAGTCAGCCGGATGGCCGTGGGCCGGCGACGGAGCTTTGGGGTGCATTGCGCGTGACGGATCTTCCGGAGATCGCGGCATTGCTGTGGCCCGCGGATCTGATCTTTATTGGCTGGCGTCCTGAGAGCTACCGGTTCGTGGAGGAGACCTATAGGAAGCTGGGTGCGCCAGGCGCAGTCCGCCACGTGAAGCAGTTGGATGCCTATGGTGGATGAGCTGGACACCAATAGGATGCCGCACTATCTCTCAATCACAAAGCGCTACTACGCTGAGTGGCTGGATGTCGATCCGGCGGCATTGGACTCGCCGGGCGTGTTTGCCGTGCCCTCGCCCCGACGCGAGGAGCGTCAGGCCGGTTACCCTCGCGCGTCCGAGTTGTACTGTTTCATCTCCGGCGCGACGACGGTCATTTCCTATCACAGGCGATTCCAGGATCGCATAGGCAACCTGGTTCAGCTCTTCGCGCACGACGGGGACCTGGAGCAGACGAAGGCAGGTCTAGCCGAGCTGCTGGACGTGGCTCCTGGCCGGGCGTGCACGCACGCATACAAGTATAGGTTCGTACGGCTGCCTGATGGGCTCGACACCACGCTGGCGCGTCAGTTGATCCGCGATGACTACGCCGATTTCCTGGCGTTTCACACCGCGCAATACCCAGATGCCCACCAGGAAAGCTGGCTGCAGGCATACTTCAACGAGATTGCCGACAAAGGCTACGTCTACGGCATCTACGCGGACGGGCGACTGGTGAGCGCGACCGATGTGCCTGATCTCCCCTATATGGCCGATGTCGTGGTTGAGCCGGGCATCAACACGCTGCCGGGCTACCGGCGCCGCGGCTATGCCCGGACAGTGGTGGGCGCGCTGCTGAAGCAGTGGCTCAGGGAGGGCAAGGTGCCGCTATGGTCTTGCAGTGCAAGCAATGTGGGCTCGCAGCGGCTTGCGGAGAGCCTGGGGTATGCGAAGTTGGCCGATGTGATCACGATCTCCCAATAGCCAGGTGCGCAACCTATGTCCGATAGCCATCCCCGGTCTGTGGAGCCCATGCTACTCCCGCCAGACATATTGGGCAGTCTCATCCGCGACAAGTATGTGCTGGCGGAATTGCTTGTGGTTGCGGGACTCATTCTGTGGCTGTTGCCGGCTTCTTGGGGGCCTCGACGACTTCGGGATCCTCAGTCGCGGGGTGCGCTACCTTCAGCAAGTGACCTTGAGCAGACAAGTGGGTAGGGGATCACGCTGTACAGACGGCCAACCACGTGAGCTCTGCGTGATCCCCTGGAGGACAGCTGCTACCATGAAGCGATGACGCGTGCCGGAAGCCAGTTTGCCCGCGTGACATTCAGCGGAAAGCAATAGAGTGTGAATGTTTCGGGCAGCTGATCCACGTTGCAGAGCTGCTCTACGGCGATCGATCCGCGCGCTACAATGTGAAGGTCCATCTGCGAATGACGATCGCTGCGAGCGCCACCATAGACACCTGGCGAATCCACCATCAAGAGCTTGGCGCCGCGATCGATCAGCGCGTCAACAAGCTCATACCCGATATCGGGACAGGCAGTGTACTTGGCCTCACCGAAGTACCGCTCCCATCCGGTGCGAAGGACCACCGCGCATCCCTCGGTGATTGATGAGAGGTCGACCCCAGCCGGCCCGATGCTTCCGGTCTCCGCTTGCGCACGGACGTCGAGCAGAACGCCTGGGCGGATGAATTCCGCGATAGGCGGAGTGCTTCCGACGATGCCGGTATCCATATGTGTCTGTATGCTGTTATCGGTCGTGACGGTTTCGAAAGGTCTGGACAGATCTAGCCAGTTCATTGGTGCCTCCACACTGATGAAGTTGGCTACCATTATACACCTGAGACTGGAGAGGTACGTATGCCGCAATTCTCGCAGAAGATCACGATTGCCGTTCTCACTGATGTCCACTATGGCACCGGCTCTATCATTGTTCAGCGCCGCTCCGAAATCGCTGATATCCTGTTGCTTCGTGCGG
>JAGHDT010000223.1 GCA_021159805.1 Anaerolineae bacterium | reverse complement strand
GAGAACTTCCTCGGCATGCTGCGGCGAGCCGGCGACATGGCCGTGGAGATCGCGATTGAGTTGGCTAGACGGTTTCGCACCGCTTTGGAGGCACGCTAGTCTTTGAAGTATCCGGTGTACTAAGAATGTAACCGGCGCATACTCGCGTCACCCCGGGGCACGCTGCACCGAGATAACCACCGATGCGCGTGTGCCCGTTTAGGTGACTCCACATCTATGGAATGCCCGGATTGCGGTTTTCATAACCGAATCGACGCACGATACTGCGGCATGTGCGGTCACCGCCTGACGCGGCTCTGCCCCGTGTGCGAATTCGGCAACCCCACAGATTACCCGTTCTGCACTCAGTATAGTAAACGGCGCACCACCCAGGTGGTGCGCCGTCTCCGTTACTTAAGACGCGTTGCTGACGACTAGCTGTTGCGGATCGTCGCCTGCGCGGCGGCCAAGCGGGCCACCGGCACACGGAACGGCGAGCAGCTAACGTAGTCCAGGCCGGCGCGGTAGCAGAAGTCGATCGAAGCAGGATCGCCACCGTGCTCACCACAGATCCCGATCTCAAGATCGGGATTCACAGCCTTGCCCTCGGCCACGCACATCTCGACCAAGCGCCCGACGCCGGCCTGGTCCAGTGACTGGAAGGGGTTCTGGGGCAGAATACCACGCTCGACGTACTGCAGCAGGAACTTGCCTTCGGCGTCATCACGGCTGTAACCGTAGGTCATCTGCGTCAGGTCATTCGTGCCGAAGGAGTAGAACTGCGCGTAAGGAGCGATTTCAGCGGAGGTCAAAGCAGCACGTGGGACCTCGATCATCGTACCGAAGACCGCGGGTACCTCGATACCCTCTTCCTCCATAACTTCCGCCGCGACAACCTCCAGCTTCGAGCGCTCAAGCTGCAGCTCGGTCACAACGCTCACCAGCGGGATCATGACCTCGGGGTGAACATCGACACCACGCTTAGCGCAGCGGCAGGCGGCCTGGAAGTAAGCGCGGGTCTGCATCTCGGTCAGGCCCGGGTACATAATGCCAGCGCGGCACCCGCGCAGGCCCATCATCGGGTTGACTTCCCACATGGCAGACACCGTCTCGAGCATCGACTCTTTCTCCTTCAGTTCGTCGGAGTCGGGCTCGGTGACGCGAAGTGTCGCGACGTCCTCGATCAGCTCGTGGTAGGAGGGCAGGAACTCGTGCATCGGGGGATCGATCAGGCGCATGATCACGGGCTTGCCGTCCATCGCGTCGAAGATACCCTCGAAGTCCTGCTCCTGGAAGGGGAGCATCTCGGCCAAAGCGACATCGCGCTCTTCCTGCGTCTTGGCCAGGATCATACTGACCACGGCATCGCGAGCGCGCGGGTCGAAGAACATATGCTCGGTGCGACAGAGACCGATACCTTCGGCGCCGAACCCGATGGCGCGTATCGCATCCACGGGGGTATCGGCGTTGGTGCGGACACCCAGCTTGCGGATCTTATCAGCCCAACCCAACAGCTTGACCAAGTAGGTCTGGTCCGCATACTCGGCCTGGATCAGCGGCACGGAGCCGGCGAAGACCTCACCGGTGAAGCCATCAATTGAGATCACGTCGCCATCTTTGCTGACGGTACCCTCAGCGGTCGTGAACTGACCACGATTCACGTCAACGGAGATCTCCTCACAGCCGGCAACACACGGGATGTTGCTACCACGAGCGACAACGGCAGCGTGCGAAGTCGCACCACCCTTTTGGGTCAGAACACCCTTGGCGACCAGCATACCGGGAACATCATCCGGGGCAGTCTCGGGACGAACCAGAATCACATCCACACCGCCGCCGGCAACTTCCTTGGCCCGTGCAGCGTCGAAGATGGCGACACCCACGGCAGCGCCGGGGGAAGCATTCAAGCCCTTGGCAATGCGGCTCTTCTCAGCGGAGGGGTCGAAGCTGGGGCGCATCAGCAGTTCGACGTATTCGGGATCCACTCGCATGATGGCCTCTTCCTTCGTGATCACGCCCTCTTCGGCCAGGTCGACGGCGATCTTCACGGCGGCGGCGGCGGTGCGCTTGCCGGTCCTCGTCTGCAGCATCCACAGATGCCCACGCTCGATCGTGAACTCCATGTCCTGCATATCGCGGTAGTGAGCCTCAAGCATCGCGACGATGTCCAGGAACTCCTGGTATGTCGTGGGCATGGCCTCTTCCAGACTGAAGTACTTGGCGGCACGCTCCTCTTCCGAAACGCCCCGGAACTCAGCCCAGGCGCGGGAACCAGCCAAGCTGATCTGCTGCGGCGTGCGGATACCGGCCACAACATCCTCGCCCTGCGCGTTGATCAGGAACTCACCGTAGAGGAAGTCGTGATCGCCGGTGCTAGGGCTGCGGCTGAAGGCCACACCCGTGGCGGAGTCATCACCCATATTACCGAAGACCATCGTGCAGATGTTGACGGCGGTACCCCAGTGGTGCGGGATGCCCTCGTGATCGCGGTAAGCAATTGCGCGCGCGCTGTTCCATGATCCGAAGACAGCCTTGATCGCCAGGTCAAGCTGCTTGTAGGGATCCGTGGGGAAGTCCTCACCGAACTTGGCCCTGTACATAGCCTTGTACTCGTCCACCAGTGCCTTCATGCCGTCGAGGCTGACCTCGGTATCCAGCTTGACGCCCTCTTTCTCCTTCAGCTCCTCCAGCCTCTCCTCGAAGTACAGACGGCTGTAGCCCATGACGATGTCGGAGAACATAGAGATGAAGCGGCGGTACGCGTCGTAGGAGAACCATTCGTTACCAGTCAGCTCCTCAAGCGCAGCACGGGTCTCGTCGTTCAGACCCAGGTTCAGGACGG
>JAGHDT010000242.1 GCA_021159805.1 Anaerolineae bacterium | reverse complement strand
CTACTGCTCCCAATGCCTTAGCCGTGACCACAATAGCCGGAATACCCCGCCTCTCCCCAAGCTCCAGACTCTCCATCCCGACGCCTTGAGTTGCACTCCTTCGCACCGAGGAAGGCCAGAGGCCGCGTCACAGGGATGAAGTTGCCGAGAGTGTCCTCCAGCACGATCACTGCACTTGAGGGCGTCGGGGTGGAGAGTCTGGAGCTTGGGGAGAGGCGGGGTATTCCGGCTATTGTGGTCACGGCCAAGGCATTGGGAGCAGTAGACCGCGACCCTCTGCAGTAGCCGGTTGAGGCTTTGCTGCAGAAGGGGCTGTTGGATCAGCAGCAGCTGTGGACCGATGTGATGGGGCAGTATTGACATGAGCGTGCGGCGATATACAATGAGTGAGTCAGTCTTGTGGAAGCGTAGGTTATCGTTCATCTAGGTGACTTTGCAGGAGGTTTGACCATGGCTTATGTGATTACCCCACTTTGTGAGCGCGCCGGCCTCTGCGTCGACGTGTGTCCGACGGACTCGATTCATTTTGTGGATGGCGACAGCGATTGGCCTCTCTATTACATCAATCCTGAGACCTGCATCGACTGTGGGGCATGTGCGGCGGAGTGCCCGAATGAGGCCATTTTTATGGGTGGTGATGAGCCCGCGGAGTATGCTGACTACGCAGCCATCAATGAGAACTTCTTCACGAGTGGGCCTGGCACGGAGTTCGCATAGCTTCTGTGCCGGCGATTCGCGATCCCAATACGACGAGGCCGAGATCGCTCGGCCTCGTCGTGATTTGGTCGTGACCTAGATGGCGTAGATGGGACTGGTGAAGATCCAGCCAACTCGGTGGCCGCGGAACCTCCGGTAAACTTCCACGCGGTAGATGCCGGCCTCCACCGACGTGTACTTCAGGCTGCGGCCCACCGTCCGACGGATCGTTTTGCCGTCCCGGCGCAGGTGAATCTCCCCCTTGGCTGGAAGCGTGATAGTGATGGTGATGGCGCCCAACCTCTGCAGCTCCTCGCCGGGCACAGCCGAAGCTGAACCGCTCTGTGCCAAGCAGCGGAAGCCCCGCGTTGAGTGAGGAAGATCGTAGCCTACCCACGTGCGCCCGGCCCGGAGGGCTTCATAGATCAGGACTTTGTCCTCGTCTGTGTCACCGGTGAGTGACGATTTGGTCAGGATATGCGTGTTGACGCAGCGGAAGAGGTATTCGTAGGGGAAGATCTGGCGCTGCAGCGGGCCCATCTTGTAGGTCTTGCCGTGCGCGTCTGCTCCGCCGATAACGGCGATCCGGTATCCCTGACTCAGGAGCTCGTCCCACAATCGGAGGGTGGCCCGGTAAGGCCCCCGGATTCCGAGTTCTGGAAGGAAGGCGAAGATGGGCGCCACAGCCTTGCTCCATAGCAGACCCTTGAACTCCGACATATAGTTCCACAGCTCGATCCCGTGTATGTTGTCAGGGGGCCACGTCGTCCACGGAATCGCTGCTAGTTCGGGCGCGATAGGGCTCGATCGCTCGATGGGGTGGGCGATGTAGCAGACGCCGTCTTGCCTGCGCACGGCCTGAACCAGCGTCTGTGTGCTCCCAAAGGAGTAAGGTGCGATATCCTGTTCGAGGCCATAGACCAAAAGATGGTTCGCCGATGGTTGCCTGCGGACATTGTGAACCTCTTCGCCGGAGAGGACCAGGGTTTGGCCCCGGTAGCCCTCCAATCCCTCAGGTCTGACGTTGTGATCCGTTACGATGACGAAGTTGAGCTTAGCTTTTGCCGCTGCGGTCGCGACCTGCTGATACGTTGCTTCGCCATCAGAATAGACGGAGTGGACATGCGTGTTGCCTACATACTCTCGATAGGTGTCCATAAGCGAAATCGTCTCCAAATCTAGTGAGCAGGCCGGATCACAATTGCTGCTTGATCTCCGCGATTGTGAAAGTCGGCGATGATGTCGATGTCGTCCGCCGTGCAGCCCAGTAAGATTTTGATCTCCGTATCACGCTGGGCGAGATCCACTGAACACACAACGCCCGTGATCTCTCCCTGACCACCACTCCCAACCCAAACGTCCGTGCCGTCGCCATCGCCGGACCGGGTCTTCTTGAGATATCCGTAGTCCAAGGGATAGACGATCGCCGGGTACCGTGGGTGCTGTGATCCGCGGGGACGATCGAGGACGATTTCGGAAGTGCTCACAAGCTTGTCAAGGTATGCCCAGAAGTGCTGACCAAGGCCCATGTCCTTTCCTTTGCCGGCTGTGTTCTCAGAGAATCAGCATCGCGTCGCCGAACGAGAAGAAGCGGTAGCGTTCGTCGATCGCTGCCTGGTAGGCCCGACGGATGTTCTCCTCGCCGGCGAATGACATCACCAGGGCCAGTAGGGTGCTTTTCGGCAGGTGGAAGTTGGTGATCAGCGCATCCACCACGCGGAACTGGAAGCCGGGCGTGATGTAGAGGTCGGTGAACCCCTCAAATGGTGACACTGGGCGCCAGGGGCAGAGGCCGTCCGCTCCCTGCAGCAGTCCCTGCCGTGCCGAGGTCTCCAGCACGCGAACACTGGTGGTGCCCACGCTGATAACTCGGTTACCTACAACCTTGGTTTGGTTGATCCTCTCGGCGGTAGGTGGTGCCAGTTGGCACCATTCGCGGTGGATCTCGTGTTCTTCAAGATCTGACTCGGTGATCGGGCGGAACGTATCCAATCCCACGTGCAGGGTTACGAAATCCAGCTTCACGCCCTGATCGCGCAGCTCGAGCATCAGGTTCCCTGTGAAATGCAGTCCTGCCGTGGGTGCTGCCGCGCTCCCCGGTGTGCGCGCGTAGACAGTCTGATAACGCTCGGGATCATCCAGCGGTTGGTGGATGTAGGGGGGGAGGGGGACGTGGCCGAGTTCCTCGAAGTAGTTCTCCACGGGTTCAGAGAACGCCAAGGTGCGTTCACCTCGCTCCCCAGTTCCGAGGATCTCGGCGGTCAGGTTCGACGGCCCAGCAGTTGCGTCGAGTCGAATGATCGTACCCGGGCGCGTCGTTGCGCCGCCGGCCAGCCCGAGCCAGCGGTCGCCGTCGAGCTTTCTGAGCAGCAGGAGCTCAACCTTGCCCCCGCTTGGGGTCTTGTGTCCATAGAGACGCGCAGGGATGACCCGGCTCTCGTTGGCGACCAGCAGATCACCCGCTCTCAGGTACTCGACGACATTGTGGAAAAGACGGTGCTCGATATGACCCGTATCGCGGTGCAGTACGAGCAGCCGTGATCGGTCGCGGGGTTCGACGGGTTCCTGAGCGATCAGTTCTTGCGGAAGAGTGTAGTCCAGGTCAGCTGTTTTCATTCTCTCTGTTCTTGGTTTGGTCAACGGTCTGCCACTTAACCGGGAAGAAGCACCGGTCGCAGTTCCGGAGCGTAGGCATCCAGGAGCTCAGGCGTGATGGCGTTCCCTCTGGCAATGGCGGAATACAAGTCACTGCTCGGTCGAGGAGTTCGCGTCTGGGTCTGCGGGTCAAGCTCAATCAGGCCGAAGGGCAGCGTCCAGCCCTCGGTCCACTCGAAGTTGTCCACGAGCGTCCAATGGTAGTAGCTCTTTACCGGTACATTGTTCTGAATTGTGCGCCACAGCTGGTGCAGGTGCAATAGCAGCGCGCGCGGTCGCTGGTCATCGTCCGCATCGGGGATCCCGTTCTCCGTGATATGGATGGGAAGCCCGAGCCGCGCAAGCTGCTCCAGGGCTCTGGACAATCCTTTGGGATAGAGCTCTCCGTATCCACCGTCGAGCGGTTCCGCCGTTTCGTCATGCACCGTTCGAGCTAGTCCGGCGATATCTCCCTTGCGATCGAAAGCCACAAGATCCCGCGTGTAGTAGTTGAGACCAACCCAGTCCAGGGTGCGTCTGACGCTCAATGCCGGGCCGAATCCCAGCGGGGGTAGCCACCACCCCTGCCATACGGCAGCCAGTGTAGTGCGATTGAACCAGAGGTCTTGTATCCAGGCCGCGGCGCGATCTCTGATCCGTTTCGGGTCTGCGGGGTCGAAGAAGCGTATGTTGTGGGCAAGCCCGACCTGGGCGTCATCCCGACGTTGGTGGATTGTGCGATAGGCTGCGCCGTGGGCCTTGAGCATATTGCGCAGCACAATGGCGGCAGTTCTGATGTGCTGGGTCCCCGGTGGGAACTTGCCCAGGATGTAGCCCATAGTGGCGTAGACGTTGGGCTCGTTGATGGTGCACCAGAGGGTCACCAGGTCTCCCAAGGCCTGCACCACTTGATCGACATAGCGAGAGAAGTAAGGGACCACGTCCGGGTTGGTCCAGCCACCTTTCTCTGTCAGCCACAAGGGGTCGGAGAAATGATGCAGGGTGACCATGGGTTCGATTCCCCGGTCTCGAAGTCCCTGAAGCATCTCGTGGTAGCGCTCCAGCGCGGCTGTATCGATCTGGCCAGGCGCGACCTCCACGCGGCTCCACTCAATGGAGAGCCTCAGCGTGGTCAACCCCATAGCGGCTGCTCGATCGAAGTCAGCTTCGGCGTTCAGCCACCAATCACAGGCCTGCCCCGATGTCTGGCCTTCGGCGATACGTCCCGGTTGGTGCTCCCACGCCCACCACTGGTTATTGGTGTTGTGTCCTTCCACCTGGTGTGATGCCGTAGCTACCCCCCACTTGAAGTCGGGCGGGAAGTGAAAGGTTGCATTAGGCATAGGCGCCCCTGATTGCCGGACACCGGTCTCTTTCATAGCAAGGCCCCGACGCTTGGCCGGGTGCCTGTTCCCCATTATAGTCGATCCAGGGGGCCCTGCAATGTGCCGCGGCCAGGGCGCATGCATCTAGGCAGCACCGCAGCTCACTGGATCTCACAAAGCGCCGGACAGCGCCATTTGCCGTAGCAGTGAGGCACCGGTGGCACGACTTCTGCTGTGGCAACGTCAGGTTGTTGCAGTCAGCGAACAGCGGCGGAAGATGCCGCGCCGCAAGCGGCGGTACCGGGTCGTCTGTGCGAGGCTCTTGTTGACATATGTGCGTCCTGGGGCTGCTACCGCTTCTATGCCGCGGGATAGGTTATTTGAGGATAACGGCGTCACGCAGAGTGATGCGGTTGGAGGGCACAGCCTCGCCACCGGGGAGGACCGCCGTGAGACGGTCCAGTGTCTCAGGATCATACCAGCCGACCCCCAGATGGTAGGTTCCCGGCTGAACATTGGCCAGGTCGAGTGACAAGGTCTCGCTGACGATCTCACCTGGCAGCCACCATGTTGTTGGGTAGGGCCAGTTACGCGGCATCGCGTCGTCCTGGGTCAGCACGGCTTCCGTTGAGGGGTCGTAGAGGTGCACGAACCGTTTGAGGTCCTGTGACGGTGTACTGAGCGCTTGCCACCAGAGCGTAAGCGCCAGGTGGTCTTCCCGGTCATCGACGCTGAAGTCGTAGCCCAGCAGCCGGATGGTCTCATCGAAGCTGGCCTGCTGGGCGTTGGGTAGCATCGGCACCTCGAAGAGCCGGGGGCGGGCCTCAACCGTGAGCGAGCCGATTGTCCCACACGGCACCGGCTCCTTGGTCTCGCCACGCAGGACGAGCTCCAACGTGTAGATCCCGGCATCGAGCCGGTTGGGCAGATCAAGATTCACCCGAGCGAGGACCCACGCGTGGCGTGGCCAATCGGATGTCCTGCTGCCGGCGGCCAACGGTTGGTCCAGCTGTCCCACTACCGCGCCATCCGGCGCCCGCAGCAACCAGCTGGCCCAGAGATCTTCGGTGGGTTTGAGTAGGGCATTCCATTCGGCTTCCACGGACAGGTCATCGCCTTCGGTAATGGCAGTTGGGAGACTGGTGCTCAGAAGCGCCACCTCTCGGGTCTGGCAGATGATGGTCTCGCCCTTGCGGGTCTGCTCGCAGGAGGCGTTGCGCAGATCATAGAGCGTGGGGGTGTCGAGCTTCAGCGGGACTTCTGCCTGTCCACCTCCCTCTGACGTCGCCTGCAGGTACGTGATCACCTGGAGGGTGTAGTCCCCTGGTGCCAATCCCTTGGGCAAGGACAGATAGGCATAGTCGACAACCAGCTCTCCTGGGTGCCACAACGTCGTCGGCAGGTAGCCGTAGCCGGGCTGGTGATCCTGCTGAACCAGCAGCCGTCCTGCTGCATCCAGCACGCGCAAAGAGAGCCGCCAGTTTCGCGGTGTACCTGAGGTCGACCAGGCCATCTTGACTCTGAGATCGGTTGCCGTAGGAAGCCGCACTGGGGTGGGGCGTTCCCAGGTAGTGCGCTGCTCTGTTTGGACCGCGTGCAGCGTCAAATCCCTGAATTCGGCCACGGTGGGCACGTCCGACGGCAGTGGCGGTCCCTGCGGGACGGTGACCGTGCCGACGTAGAGATCGCCCATGGTCTGTCCCGTCACAGTCCGCGGTGTCACTTTTCCAAGCTGACTCTCGACGCTGAGCTGCAACAGATACCAACCGCGCGCCAGATCCTCCGGTAGGTCAAGGCAGAGCCGGGTCTCCTTGGTCACCGGACCAGTAGTGTCCGCGAGAGTGTAGTCGATGCCGTGGCGTGGCTGTGCAGGTGACACTAGCCGAAGCGTGGCTGTTAGAGGACGCGCTGGCGTATTCTCCCAACTCAGGGTGACGGCAACCCTTTCTCCAGGTGCAGCTTGCTCGCTCGAGGTCCCGACGGAGGTCAACCGCGCGTCCTCGAATGCCACCGGGCCTTGATGAGGGAAGGGCATGGATTCGAAGTCGAAGAAGGTGGCATCCTTGTCGGGTGAGCGCTGCAGGGCCAGCGGCCCGATCAGCGATGTTGCCACTACTATCCCGACGAGCGCCACGCTGCGCCCCAGCGCGCGCCATCGCAGCCCTCTGAGGTCGCCCCGAGTGGCGGTGCCGGCGAGCACTACAGTGATCGCGAGCACAATAGCGCTCGTCAGCGACAGCGCCCCCGACACCAGTTGCAGTGTCGTGGGCCGCAGCTGCAGCGTGACGGTGTGGTTGCCGGCGGGCACCGTCACGGTTGCGCGACCGGACCCGGGCATAGGGCTGCAGCTCGCCGGCGCGCCGTCGACGGTTGCTTGCCAGCCGGGCCACCAGTTGAGGGGGAAGCTCACGCTCTCAGGGCCCGCGTTAAGCCTGATCTGCCAGCGCTGGCGGTTGGGTGTGCGCTCCAGGAGCAGCGCCTGCGTGGCCTGTCCGCTTTCGGCGATGACGGAGCCGGTGCCATCGACCAGGGCTTCCGAGGTATAGAGGCGGGGTACTACGTCCTGCGGGAGATATTCGAAACGGATGGTGGTGCCGATGTTGCCGGTGAAGCTTTCGTACAGCCGCAGGTTGTCCCAGCTAGTGTCTTGTGGCCTGATCACCAACCGCTCGGGGTCCAGATCCCCCAGGGCTGCGCTGATGATGAGCAGGATCCATAGCCCTGCGCTCACGGCGGAGATCCCGCCCCGTCGTAGGCTTGGATTCCTGGACCACAAGTGGCGCTCGCCGATCGCCCCGGCTGTGATTGCGGCGAAGAGAGCCTGGATGGAGAGAAATCGCCAGGGGAATTGGGTGATCTCCAATAGCGGGAGTCTGTCCCACAGGAGTTTGGAGAGCGGTGTCATCATGAAGGTTGCCAGGCCGAGTGATAGGACCAGGCTGGCAGCGATTGCCCGGTGCTCAGAATGGCCGTGTTTGCTCCTCCTGGGATCGCCGCACCCCAGTGCGGCTCTCTTCCGGGTTGCCGGGTGTTCAAAACTGCCGTGCGTGCTCCGTCCCGTGGTTCGAAGTGCAGAGGCCGTCAGGATGCCGGCGCCGATGAGGGCGAGCCAGGCCTGGATCAGCCCCATCGCGAAAGGACCGCCGGCTGTGACCTCGGTCGCGATGGTGTAGTCAAAGATCAGCGAGCGCTGAATCAGATTCACGCCCCTGAAATGGTTGCTATAGTGGAAATAGCCTGCGGTGAACTCGGGTCCCATCTGGCCGTACTTGGTCTCGATGACGGCAGGCAGTGAAAACCAGGCCGTAAGACAGGCCCCTGCTATGAATAGGCTGATAATCCCGAGCAGCCGAGTGCGCCCCTCTGGTGACCGGACCGCTGCGACGACCGCGTGGCGCAGGCCGGTGGGAGACGGCGTGTCCGCATAGCGCCACACCGCAACGAGCCCATAGAGAAGCGCGAAGGGCGAAAATATCATCGCCGAGACGTTGTGTGTCAGGATCAAGGCGCCGTAGGCCAGCGCGCCGACCGCGACGCGTGCCCTGGATGGCCGTTCCGCTACTCGGTCCAGGGCCCACAGGATCAGCGGGTACCAGATGAAGGCGTAGAATTCTGAGAGCGAGTCACCACGCACGTAGACATTGACAAGGTGGAAGGGTGCAAATGTATAGGCGACGACGGCGATGATGTGGGCGGCATGGCTCTGATAGATCCGGCGTGACCAGAGATGCATCGTCAGGGCTGCGAGGATGAAGCCCAGGGTCTGGGTGGCCTGGATGGCCGAGAGTGGATTGATGCCGAGGGCCGTCAGCCCACCGCTGATGGTGTAGGGAAGTGCTGCATAGTGGTTGAAAAAGGGATACCCGAGATCATAGGCGGCATGGCCCATCCAGCGTGGTGGAAAGATGCCGTGAACAAGGTTGTCGGCCATCTCCAGTGTGCGCTGAATCAGGAAAGGGCTATCGCCGCCCCCCCGGGTGTTGACGATTCCCGGCCCCCACAGCGGGGCAGCAGCCACCAGGGCAAAGATCACGACCAGCGTCACGGTCAGAGTCCTGGATCTTGATGCTGTGGTTGGGCTCACTGCAGGGGGAGGGGCGGGTATCATGGTGTGGTAAGCACGACGGGTATGAGGACGGCGTCGCTCTTGACGGTACCGTCGCTGTTGAGCACGGTCAACCCCTGTCCTGTTGCGGGATCATAGAGACCGATGCGTAGCGTATCGCGGTCAGAGTCAGGCGTGACATCCGTCAGCGGATGTTGGTCGAGGATCAGGTCGCCCACGTGCCAGTATGTGGTCGGCAGGTGGGTGTACCCCGGCGGGCCATCGTGCTGCGCGATGCGGATGCCGTCGCGCAGGTAGTGCACGAAGACGGTGTAGTCCTTGGCGATCGGGGCCTCCGTCTCCCACCACAACCTGACAGTGGCGCCGGTGAACTCGGCCTGCACCAATGCTGCGCGGAGTATGATCCCTTGCTCAAAGTAGGCTGTGGGATCCGGGACAGCGGGGCGGGGCTCCGTCTGGATCAGGGTGGCGATGGTGAACGGTTCAGGATCCAGGTCGCCCTGCGCTGCGGGTCCCGGGAGCACCTGAATGTAGGACGGATGCGGGAGATAGGGCATGATGTCGGTGCTCAAGTTCCGGTAGGGCCAGACTACGAAGACGCTGCGGCGGTCTGCGGACACGGTCCTATCGATGGGTAGTGGCCTCACGGCGGATTCCGGCAGCAAGAAGGGCACGGCGGTCCATTCGGCCCAGAGATCCGGATCAATGTAGACGTCGGCTTGGCTACTCTCTGCGGTCAGCATGCGGCTGCCATCCCACCCCTGTCCCCGGAGTCCGTTGATCTGGCCGGCCAGATCAACAGGGCCACCCTCAAACCAATGGAAGGTCAACGGGGCAGTCTGATATCGTACGAAGTAATCGTAGACCGTGCTGGCGAGCCCGAAGGTCCAAAGCAGCAGCGGCAGCGCAGAGAGGAGGGCGCGCCCTCCTCTCTGCGCTGCCGCTGCTGCTTTGGACCTTCGGGCTCGCCAGCACGGTCT
>JAGHDT010000381.1 GCA_021159805.1 Anaerolineae bacterium | reverse complement strand
GCGCAGGGCCCAGGTATAGGCCGTGGCGTCATCCGGGGCAATGATTGGGATCTTGCCGCGCAGCAGGAAGGTGCTGGTCACGGTGTTCTGATTGGTCGCGTGGAGATCCAACTTGTCGAAGAGCCGCCGTGTGGTCAGATCGGCCAGGCCGATTCCGACGGCGTTCCCGTGTGAGGCCTCGGTCAGATCGTGGACCGTGATCGCTTTGATTCGGGGTCCTTCGGGCTCTGCTTCGTTGCGGATGTAGTTGCGCCCGATGATGTTGGGATCAATGCCTGCACCACTGATGTCCTTGCCCATCCGGTCAATGATCAGTACATCCACGTCATCGACCGGGAGGCTGGGCATGTTGGCGCGCGAGATGTCCAGCAACGCCGGCTCCGCGTCGAAGATCTCCTCGGCCCGTAGCGCCTTGATCAGCATCGTCTCGTCGTAGGCGTTTTCCACCAAGGCGAGGCCAAACCGGACCTTGCCGCTCCCAAGTATCTGCTTAGAGGTCCACGGAATGAGGTGGCGTAGGCCGTAGACGCCGGAGCTGTGGATCTCCAGGGCCTGGCGGTGCTTGCCGAGGCCGATGACCGACATCTTGACCAGGCCGCTTTCGTGCGGCCCGTGGAAGTCGGTGTGGAGTTTGACGCGGTTGATCAAGACGACACCGTCAGCTTCGTAGGCATAGCGGTCCATGAAGACGCGGTTGCGAGGGTTGGGCGGGGTCAGTTCGACCGTCTCCATCGAGCTCAGGATGGGACAGCCCATCGTCTCCGCGGTGATCCCGTAGCTGGCCAGGACCTCGGTCTGCCCCTGGGCCGTCCCCCCGCCGTGGCTCCCCATTGCCGGGATCACGAAGGGGTCAGCTCCGAGCGTCTTGAGTGCCATCACGGTGGCTTTCACGATGGCGGCGATATTCGCGATGCCGCGGCTCCCCACAGCCAGCGCGATGCGCTGGCCCGGCTCGATACAGTCGGCGACCGCGGCCACTTCATCGCGCACCGCGTCTTCGACATTCTCGATCCTGGGCCGTGAGAAGTGCTGCCGGATCTTGGTCAGGTGAAGCTGCATAGATTGCTCTCCTTGGAGGACTTGTGTGGAGTTACGGCAGATACGGAGACGCACCGACGGGAGGCCAGGGCGTCTCCGTTCCGCAGATTATGCATCGATTGGCGGGCCGAATCCTCAGCCGGCGAACTGAGGCAGCCATTCTGCCTCAGCCTCGAACATCTCATCGACCATAGTGTGGATCTGGTTGAGGGTCAGCACGGCGCTTGTGTACTTGTCCAGAGCGACGGCTGCGTGGATCAGCTCCTTGTCGCCCGTCTGCGCGCCCTTGACCGCGCAGTTCTGCACGGCGACACTGCCCGCGTTGATGCCTGCACACGCTGCCGGCAAGTCACCGATGTACGTCGGCTGGATGCCCTGCGCATCCACCAGGCAGGGGACCTCGACACTGCACCCCGCCATCAGGTTGGTGATGATGCCGGTGTTGGGGACGTTGCCGTAGACGACGCGCGGGGTGTTGGTGGTCACGGATTCGATGATGTAAGCACCATACTCATGGCTGGGTTTCAGGGGTTCCTCAGCCAGTTCGGCAGCGCGGCGTTCCAGTCCGTTGAAGTCATGGTTCTTGCAGATCTCATAGTAGTCCCAGCGCTCGGGCAACCAGTACTTCGCCTCCTCGGGCGTACGGCGGAAGTAGGGGAGGTATTCTGAGGCATGGTGGCTGGACTCCGTCTGGAAGAAGCCCGTCAGATTCATAATGGCGGTGCGTACCTGCTCGCCTCCTCCTCCGTAGAGCTCGTCGCTGGTGTTGGCGCCTGACTCAAAGAGCTCGCGGCTCTTGGCTGCAAAGTCATTCATCGTCTTGCGCAGCAGCGGGAGTACGTCCTTGCCCTTATGCTGGAACTCGACAAACCACGCCTGGTGGTTGATGCCCGCGGACTTGAAGGTCCAGGAGCCAGGTTCCAGCCCCATACGGTCGGCCAGCATCTGTGAGGTCCCCTGAACTGAGTGGCAGAGCCCTACGGTCTTGACGCCCGCCTCAGATGTGTACCAGCAGTTGATGCCCATCGGGTTTGCATATTGGATCATCAGCGCGTCGGGACAGAGCTCGTGGATATCGGCGATGATCGGGTCCAGAGCCGCTGTAGAGCGCAGCCCGCGGAAGATCCCGCCCGGCCCCAGGGTGTCGCCGACGGTTTGATCCAGGCCATACTTGCGGGGAATCTCCACGTCGTGTTCGTAGGCCTCAAGACCGCCGACCTGGAATGTCAGGACGATGAAATCGGCGCCATCCAGCGCGGCGTGCCGATCAGTGGTGGCTTCGACCGTCGCCGGAAGGTTGTGCTCTGCCACCAAGCGCTTCGCGTGGCCATAGGTTCGCGCCAGATTGTCCGCATTGATGTCCATCAGGCTGAAGTGCACATCCTGGAGCGCCGGGAAGGAGAGCACATCCCTGATCATCGTGAGCGGGAAGACATAACCACCTGCACCAACAATTGTTACCTTAGGCATTAGGAACGTTCCTTTCGCTGAGAGATAGGCAATAGCCATAGGACAGCCTGCAAGGCCGTCCACCAGGTCAGCAAGATGCGCGCCAGCGCGCCAACCAGTGTGACAGAAAACGTTCAACCAGTCGCTAGGTTGCTCACCGCAATGGGCACCCCTGAGTCCGTGGGACCGTCAGTTACGCGTCGCGTGCCGAGTGACCCTATGGCATCTACGGCAATGATAGCACCACCGGCCAGCTCCGCCAATGCGCTTTGGCAGTCTTGGCTACGATCAAGCCCGGCATCGCAGTCAATTATGCAGCCAGGCCTGGCCTGCTCTCTGGTCCCGATGACTTGGAGTTCTACGGGTTCTCGCCCCTGAAAAACGATGCACCCCTGAGCTCAGGTTGATTTGCTCAGGCCTGTGTAGTGGTATACAATCCGGTGATGACGTCAGTCCATCACGCGTCCGAGTGCCTAGGCTGGTGTCCTGCCTTTCTATGTCGAGCCGTCCCTTGATGATCTGGTTGAACTATCATTGATCTGCCGCATTGCGAAATCACCCTACGACGTGTCGCGTGTGGCTCGCCCTGTGCGCTTCAGTGTCATACGCGTTTTCCCGCCTTCACCGGGCAATAAGTTGTGCGACTTGCGGTCAGAGGTATCGGTTGGCTTGGGAGGATGACCTTTATGAAAGAGATACGCACATTACTGCGCCCTATCATCAGGGCGCCTCGAGGTGCCCTGAGTGCCGCGCTCCAGATCTGTGTCGCCATTCTGGTGCTCCTGGTCTTGGGGGCGGCAACCACTCCCGGCTATGCCCAGACCGGCCCGGTTGTGCGGGTGGGGGTCTACGAAAACGCGCCCAAGATATTCACCGCCGATGATGGTTCGGTTTCCGGCGTCTGGCCGGACCTGATCCGCTACATCGCTGCCGAAGAGGGGTGGGAGATAGAATGGGTGCACGGAACCTGGGACGAAGGTCTTGGGCGGCTTGCCAACAATGAGATCGACGTTCTGCCGGATGTGGCTTGGTCAGCCGAGAGGAGCCAGGCATACGCCCTCTCGAATGAGCCTGTATTGGTCAGTTGGTCAAGTCTCTACGTCCCGCGAGGATCAGGCATCGAGACTGTCCTGGATTTGGAGGGTGAGCGTGTCGCCGGCCTGGCAGGAAGCATCAATTTGGAGGGGCCGTCAGGGATCAAGGATCTCACACGTAAGTTTGACATTCAACCTGTCTTTGTGGGCATGGATAGCTATTCTGAGGTTTTTCAAGCCTTACAGAATAATGAGATCGATGCCGGGATCACCAACAAAGACTTTGGGAATTTGAACGAGGGCCTATGTGACGTCGATCGGACGCCCATCATCTTTCAACCGGTCCACATAAACTTTGCCTTCACTCGAAACGCCGCATTGACGCCCTATCTCCTCCAGACCATCGACAGCCACGTAGAAGCGCTCAAAGCAGACAAAGACTCGATCTACTACCGATCACTTGACCATTGGCTGGGGGTTCGTCAGGAACAGACGTTCCTTCCCCTGTGGGCGCGCAGGGGTCTTGCCGTTGCGCTCGGCTTGTTCGGTTTCTTCTTTGTCGCCAGCATAGTGTTGAGGCGTCAGGTGGCAGCAAAGACCCGCGCCCTGGCTGGGATGGTCACGGCGCTGCAGGAGAGCGAGGAGAAATACCGTGGGTTGGTTGATCTGGCGCAAGAGGGTATTTGGGTGATTGACAAAGACTCTAACACCACATTTGTCAACCCGAGTATGGTCAAGATGCTGGGCTATACCGCCGATGAAATGATCGGCAGACACCTTTTCTCCTTTATGGACGAGCGTGGGGTTGAGATAGCAGCTCGCAACGTGGAGCGCCACAAGCAGGGTATTGCACAACAACATGATTTCGAGTTTCTGCGGAAGGATGGCAAGCGTGTCATTGTCGCCATGGCAACAGCCCCCATCGTCGATGGGGATGGAGATTATGCTGGCGCTATTGCCGGCGTGATGGACATCACAGAGCGTGTGCGGACGGAGAAGGAGCGAGAGCGCTTGTTGGCCCAAATCCGCGCACAGGCCACGCAGATGCAGCAGACCATAGACACCGTGCCGGAAGGCGTGGTCCTGCTGGGCGCGAGGGGCCCGGTCATCCTGGCCAACCCGGTGGCGGAGGGCGACCTGGCCGTCCTGGCCGATGGGAGGGTGGGGGACATCCTTCGACCCGGCTCAGGACAGGCCATCACGCACCTGGGCGACCGTTCGTTGGCGGAACTGCTCACGTCGCCACCGACCAAGGGATTGTGGCACGAGGTCAAGGCGGAGGATCGGACCTTTGAGGTCATCGCCCGCCCGATAGAGCCTGCCCTGAGGCCGACCGCAGACGGTCGGTTGCCGAATGGGAACGGTCCCGAACCGGAGAACTGGGTGCTGGTCATCCGCGACGTGACCCAGGAGCGGGCGATCGAACAGCATACCCAGCAGCAGGAGCGGCTGGCCGCGGTGGGCCAACTGGCGGCCGGCATCGCCCACGATTTCAACAACATTATGGCTGTGATCGTTCTCTACGTTGAGATGGGACTGCGCTTGCCGGATATCCCGGCCCAGCTCCGTGAGCGGCTGCAGGTCGTCGGCCAGCAATCCAGAAGGGCCACGGCACTGATCCAGCAGATCCTCGACTTCAGCCGGCGGGCGGTGTTGGAGCGCCGGCCCATGGACCTGACGCCCTTCTTGAAAGAGATAGTCAAGCTGCTGGAGCGCACCGTGCCGGAGAACATCAAGATAGAATTCACCTACGGGCTGGGCGAATACACGGTGAACGCGGACCCGACGCGGATGCAGCAGGCAGTCATGAATCTGGTGCTCAACGCGCGGGACGCGATGCTCACCAAGGGCGGTGGGAAACTGGATATTGAGGTGGATCGGGTACAGGTGGCGGGGCACCAGAAGCCGCCGCTGCCTGAAATGGACGCGGGAGAGTGGGTGCGCATCGCCGTGACGGATACCGGCGAGGGGATTCCGGACGATGTGTTGCCGCACATGTTTGAGCCCTTCTACACCACCAAAGAGGTCGGCAAAGGCACGGGGCTGGGGCTGGCGCAGGTGTATGGCATTGTGAAACAGCACGAGGGCCACATTGACGTGACCACGAAGGTCGGGGCAGGGACGACGTTCACGATCTACCTGCCGGCCTTGCTGGAGGACCGGTCGGAGGCGCCGGCGACAAGAACAGAGGTCTCAGTCCCGGGGCAGGGCGAGACCATCCTGCTGGTCGAGGACAACGCCGAGCTACGCAAGGCCATGGCCGCCACCCTTGAACAACTGAACTATCGGGTGCTGGCGGCGGGGGATGGCCGCGAGGCACTGGCCGTCCTGCAGCAGCACGTCGGAGAGGTGTCGCTGGTGCTGAGTGACCTGGTGATGCCGGTGATGGGCGGCAAGGCATTGTTCTATGCTCTGAAGGAGCAGCATCCGGGGACCAAGATGATTATGCTGACCGGCCACCCGATGGAGCAAGAACTGCAAGCGCTGCAGGCAGAGGGCCTGAGCGGTTATCTGCTCAAGCCGCCGAACATGGAGCAGTTGGCCCAGATGGTGGCCCGGACTTTGGCGGGGGAGTCCGAGTAGCAAAGACTCATCTTCTTCGCTATGTCTGTGCCCATCCTCTGTGCACTCTCTTTGGAGCCGTTGTCCGTTTCCGTGTGAAGCAACGGAACGGGTCAGTGGCGGTCCTCGCTTGCAGCGGTGAGGCCTGGGAGGCAGGTCTGAAGCCATTTGCGGCGTCTCTGAGTCGGCTTCTGACGTTGACGCTACTCCTACTGCAGGAAGGACTGAGATCAAGTCGATCATCCCCCTCAGTTCGTCCCGGGTATTGAGGCAAGGCTCAACAGCGTGGAGAGGTCGGTGGAGTACCCGCGGGGTTATCGCATCCGGCAACAAACACGTGTACGCTGTCATCCGGAACGGATCAAGAGCACAGCCAGCTTTGCAGATGGCTGAAGTGAGGGATCTCGTTTCACAGTGGGGTCTCGTTTCACAGAGGGATCTTGTCTCACAGAGGGATCTTGTCTCACAAGTGAGGAGTCCTGTATCACAAGGACGCACGAGTTTGGGGACAAGATTCCTCGTTCTGGCTTTCTGTGGTGCAAGTCACCAACAGGAGCCACTCGGAATGACAGGTCCGCTGCGTATTCCGGGCAAATGCGATAGGTCTGGGAGCAGCGGTTTGAGTTGGGGCGATAGTGCTTGTTTAGGTCATAGTGTCTGTTTGGGCTACAAAAGGAGTCAGAACGATGGAATACGCACGATTAGGACGGTCTAACCTGGAAGTGAGCCGGATTTGTCTGGGGACGATGCACTTCGGCACCCGCACGCCGGAGGCCGAGGCCTTTGAGATCATGGACAAGGCTTTGGAGATGGGGATCAACTTCTTCGATACGGCCAACGTCTACGGCAGGCCGAACACGGGGCGGACCGAGGAGATCATCGGCCGGTGGATGGCTCAGGGTGGTGGGCGCCGGGACAAGATCGTGCTGGCGACAAAGGTCTATGGCAATCTGGTGGATAACCCCGGGCCTAATGAGGACCGCGGTATCTCTGCTTACAAGATCCGCAAGCACTGCGAGGACTCCCTCCGGCGTCTGCAGACGGACCACATCGATCTCTACCAGGTGCACCACATCGACCGCACGATCACGCTGGAGGAGTTCTGGCGCACGTTTGGGCGGCTCGAGGACAAGGGCAATATCCTCTACGTCGGCACGAGCAACTTCCCCGGTTGGGGCCTGGCCAAGTTCCAGATGGCGGCGTGGCAGCGCGGGCTGACCGGCATTGTCTCGGAGCAGAGCCAGTACAATCTCTTCAACCGTACGGCCGAGTTGGAGGTCCTTCCTGCAGCCGAGGATCTGGGCATCGGGGTGATTCCTTACATGCCGTTGGGTGGCGGTTTGTTGGCGGGCAAGAAGACCCTGATCTCAGGCTCGCGCTCCGCGCAGGTGTGGGCGGAGTACGGGTTCTCTGAGGATCGACAGCCACAGCTGGATGCTTTCTCGTCGCTGTGCGCCGATCTTGGCGAACCGGAGCATGTGGTGTCCGTCGCCTGGACGTTGGCCCACAGCGCTGTGACCTCGGCCATCGTCGGCATCAGAACGCTGCGCCATCTGGAAGGGCTGGATCGCGCGGCATCCCTGAATCTGGATGCAGAGACGATGGTGCGTTTGGATGAGATCTTCGATGTGAACCATGGCCGTCCGCTCAAGGCGGCTCCGGCGCCCGAGGCGTATGCCTGGTAGCATCCCAGTATGAGTGATCCAGCGACCAAGGCTGTGCTTTCCGATGCCAGCCTGCTCGCCGCACGGCAGCACCACTTCAGACGTCTGAAGCGGCTCTACGCCGGCGAGCAGCTGGATCTTCGTTGACATCACGAGGGGGCACCGGACCGTGATCGTGGCGGACATTGATCCCAGCGAACTGATGAAACCATCCAAGGAGCTCTATGCCAGCCAAGTTTGAACCCCGCCTCACATCTCTGGTTGATCCCTTTCTGGGCAACGGTGCCTCTGATCCTCCACCCACGGAAGGGCTGGCGGCGACCTGGTTCTGGCCCAAGGCGCAGACGGGCAACACGCACCCCGGTGCCTGTTATCCCTATGGCAAGGTCTCGGTG
>JAGHDT010000568.1 GCA_021159805.1 Anaerolineae bacterium | reverse complement strand
TCCGATCTCAGCCTCGTCAGTCTCGGACAGATACTGAAGGCCCCTCCACCCGATCAACTCTGTCTGCTCTCTGGGCTGTACAGCCCACCAGCCAGAACCCGGACTCTCCCAATGAATCAACTGGCGCTGAATGAGGGCCCCCACTCGCTCCAGTGAAGGCGACGAGGATCCAGGGAAGTACTGGAGGATCTTCTCTTGATTCAGGATGCTGTGCAACGGCTTGGCGTCGCTTAGGCCAAAGGCTGGCAGAATCAGGCGCGGTGTTTCCCACGTAGGGTGGTTCGCGGACACGGTCTTCCCCCTGATCATCTGAATACCTGGCGTCCGTGCTTGCCGTCGCCTGCATCCCACATAGAATGATCGAGACGCCGAGAGACAAGCATCCGCGCACGCAACGCTAGTGCGCCCAGCTTACAGCCCAGAATCTCACTGAGGACAAACACAAGGCAGGACAGAAGGGGAATCCAATGACCCGACAACCCAATATCCTCGTCATCATCGCCGACCAGTTGGCGTGGCGTGCACTGCCGGCATACGGCAACACAATCGCCCGGACGCCAAACATAGATCGCATCGCCAGGAAAGCCGTGAGCTTCTCCGAATGCTACACGCCCTGCCCGCTCTGCCAACCCGCGCGAGCCGCCTTCTGGACAAGTCGCTATCCGCACGAGACCGGCGTGCTCTCAAATGGCCGCAGACATTACGTACCGACCATTCCCACAACGATGTCGACCCTGGGCGAACTTTTCAGGGATGCCGGCTATGCAGCCACCCACTTTGGGAAACAACACGATGCGGGCAGCCTCCGTGGTTTCGCCATCGAGCCCTCGGGCCGGCTGCCGGTTGCAACGGAACCCGCTTGGCCCGTCAACCGCGACACGCTCCAGGATCGCTACGCGACGGTGAAGACGGTGAACTGGCTTCTCAGCTATGGTGACGACGCCCCCTACATAACCGTTGCCGATCTCCAGAATCCGCATGACATCTGCTGGTGGGTCGGTGAAAACGCAGGCACACACACGGATGTGCCTATCGACGGCCCACTTCCCCCATTGCCGGGCAATTTCGAGGATGCGGATCTGGACCAGCGACCGCGTCCGATCCAATACATATGCTGTTCACACAACCGGCTCTCGCAGGCGGCCCCGTGGACCGAGGAAAACTACCGGCACTACCTGGCTGCATACTATCACTATCTTGCCCGGGTGGATGCGGAGATTGGACTCATCCTGGACGCCCTTGAGGCACATGGGGACGCAGAGAATACCCTCATCGTCTTTATGGCTGATCACGGTGATGGGATGGCATCCCACCGAATGGTGACCAAGCAGGTGAGTTTCATCGAGGAAACCACCCGCGTGCCCTTTATGGTTGCGGGGCCATCTCACCTTGTAACGGGCCACAGCACCGTGGCCGCGCCGATCTCGCTGCTGGATCTGGTGCCGACACTGTGTGACCTGGCAGGCATCCAGCCGGCGAGTGAGTTCCGAGGGTCCAGCCTGCGTCCATGGCTCGAAGGCACACCGTCAGAAGCCCCTCACCCTTATGTCGCCAGTGAATGGCACACCGAATGGGGATTCACGATATCACCCGGCCGGATGATCCGCACCCCGCGGTATAAGTACACACGCTATCTGGAGGGCAATGGCGAGGAGCTCTACGACCTTGTCAACGATCCCGGAGAGACGCGTACGCTGATCCACGATCTCGATCACGCGGCGGCACTCGCCACACACCGCAATCTGCTCGCGGAACACCTGCTGACGACGCAGGACCCCTTCCTCTCACTCTCGTGGGAAGCTGCGCCACGATGGCGCAGCCACGCACCCGGCTACCAGAACCACCGCGGCCCGGCAGCACCGATGGTTGGGGGCTGATGGCTATCAGGTGCCGTCAGGTTTGTCGGCAGCAACGAAGCAATAATCAGTCAAGAGTAAGCAGTATGATGAGTTATTCCCTACTCCGTGTCCTTGACAGCGAGGTTGGGCGTGCTACAGTGGCGCCAAGCATCACGATTCACCATTCAGCCTCTCTCTTGTAGGCAGGCTGCGAAGCTGGAGACCGCCCTACTGAGTAGTCATGACTATGACTTTTGACTCAGGACTCTTGGCTGTTCGCTCACGATTCACTGTGCTCCAGTGAAGGCACCCCGCGGAGATGAAGATTGCCCTGTATTGAGGACCTGAGTCGTGAATCGTCAATCGTGAAACTGAACTAACCAACGACACCTATCTGAAGGAGTTCCCATGTCCCCGATCCGCATCGGCCTCTACGGCACCAACGGCCACCAGATACAAAACGCCCTGGTCGAGCACCCTCTGGGCAAATGCGTCGCCACGGCAGCGTTTGATCACGCGCGGCTTCCGGAGCAACTGCAGGCGGATCACGGCATTCGCCACTACGACACACTTGACGAGATGCTGGCCGATGACGAGATCGACCTGGTCTCACTCTGCTCACCGCGGCGCCGGGACCAGGCTCAGGAAGCCATCCGCTCTCTGCAGGCAGGCAAGCACGTCTACGCGGAGAAGCCCGCAGCGATGACCGAGGCCGACCTCAACGCCGTGATCGCCACCGCACACCGCACGGGCCAGGCCTTCCACGAGATGTGGACAGGCTCTGCTATGGCCCAGCCTTACGTCACCATGCGGCAGATCGTCCAGGCCGGCACGATCGGCACGGTCGTTCAGGTCCTGGCGCAGAAGTCGTATCCGATGCACGACCGCCGTCCGCAGGACGAGGATATCGACGGCGGCCTGATCCTGCAGGTGGG
>JAGHDT010000590.1 GCA_021159805.1 Anaerolineae bacterium | reverse complement strand
GTGTGACCTACAATATCATCGTGAAGCGGGCCGGTGCCGGCAACGCCGTGACGCTGGCCGTCGACGGTGTGCCTGTTGCTGGAGGGGTGGTTCCCCTGCCTGCTGCCGGGACAGAGGGTGTGACGGTCGAGGTAACGCTGACCTGACACGCCATTACAGAAATGCAAAGCCTGTCTTGATTTCCTTGCGACCTTGCGCCCTTGTGTAATATCCTTTAGTGGAGTCAGCTATGCACATCGAGAAAGCGTCTTCTGTCGCAGAGAAGGGCTGGTGCATCGGCCCGTGGAACTCGAGCGTCAGCATCTCTGTCGGGTTTGCCAACCAAGGCATCAATGACCCCCACTATCATGAGCACATCACTGAGATCTATATGGTGGCTCGCGGCAGCGTCGAGGTCCGGATTGAGAAAGAGACAGTTTTCCTCGGCCAGAATGATGTGTTGGTGATTGAGCCCGGGGAGGCGCATACGTTCCTCGCTGCCTCAGCGGACTACTTTCACTTCGTGGTGCATACCCCCGGCTTGCCCGATGGGGAGACCAAGGCCGACAAAGTCCGAGTCAAACGCTCGCGGTTGGGATTGTAGCTTGACCAAACCTATCATGATAAAAGGGGTTGCTCCTATGATGATCATCGATGCAGATACCCATATCGCTCCAACCGGCGGCGAATTTACGCTGGAGAAGCACCTCGCGCGGATGGAGCGGGCGGGGATCGACAAGACGTTGACCTGGCTCAAGCCCGATTACGAGGGTGAGGGTATTGAGGGCCACCTGCGCTACGTCTACGATGCTGTGCAGGCTTACCCTGACAAGATCCTGGGCTTCGGCTGGGCAGACCCCACCGTTGGCGTGGAACACGCCAAGAAGATGGTGAGACTCTGTACCGAGGAGTATGGCTTCTACGGCGTCAAGCTCAACGGCGCGCAGAACTCCTACACGATCGACGATCCGGTACTCTCCCTGCCCGTCATTGAGGAGATCGCTAAGACCGGCAAGCTGCTGGCGTTCCACATCGGGCCGGATGCTTATGAGAGAACACATCCTCTGCGTGCGCGTAAGATCGCCCAGATGTATCCGGAACTCAAGATCCTGATGGTCCACATGGGGATGACGGACCCGGACATGACTAAAGCAGTGGTTGAGGTGGCGTTGGAATGTCCGAACATGGTTCTGATCGGCAGTGCGACCAACGACAAAGCCGTCCTCTCTGCTATCAAGCAGCTTGGCGCCGACCGTGTCTGCTTCGGCACCGACGCGCCGTTCCAGCGCCCGCACGTGGTCAGGGCGTGGTACGACGCGATGCTGACCTATGATGTCACCGAGGCCGAGACGGCGATGGTGATGGGCGGCAATATTGCACGCGTGTTGGGGCTGTAATGACTTCTCCAATCAAAGCCATCATCGTCGGCGCAGGACACAGGGCCTTAGTGTACGCTTCTTACGCGCAGCAGCAGCCGGAAGAGCTGCAGATCGTCGGTGTGGCTGATCCCCTTGAGCACCGGCGCAAACAGGTCGCCCGTCTGTACGATCTTCCGCCAGAGCGCTGCTACGCGACGGCTGAGGAGCTCGCGGTCCAGCCGAAGTTCGCCGATGTGGTGATCAATTGCACGATGGATCACCAGCACGTGGAGACCGCGTTGCCTTTGCTGCGTGCGGGATATGATATGCTGCTGGAGAAACCTTTCGCCACCTCCGAATCCGAGATGTGGACGCTGGTGGACGTTGCCCGGCGCTATGATCGCAAGGTGATGATCTGCCACGTGCTGCGGTTTGCGCCTTTCTACCGGGCGATCCGCCGGCAGGTTCTGTCGGGCACCATCGGTGAGATTCTCAACGTGCAGACGGTGGAGCACGTCTCGTATCATCATATGGCGATGGGCTTTGTCCGTGGCAAGTGGGCCAATTCGGCCTACTGCCATTCCTCTATGTTGATGGCCAAGTGCTGCCACGATCTTGATCTTGTCGCCTGGATGAAGAGCGGCGTGAAGCCTCGGGCGGTCTCAAGCTTCGGCAGCAACTTCCAGTTCCGTCCCGAGAAGGCGCCGGCGGGCGCTGGGACGCGGTGTCTGGTTGACTGTGAGATCGAGGCGGAGTGCCTCTATTCGGCGCGCAAGCATTACATCGACCACCCGGAGCGCTGGCACTTCTACGTCTGGGACAGCCTGGAACATCTTGAGGCGCCCACGCTGGAGGACAAGGTCTCCTCCCTGAAGGGCGACAATCCCTACGGGCGCTGTGTGTGGCGCTGTGATATGGATGTGGTCGATCACCAATCCGTCATCGTGGAGTTCGAGGACGGTTCCACAGCCACGCACAATATGATCGGCGGTACGGCGAAGCCCTCACGTTCGATTCACCTTCTGGGCACGCTGGGGGAGATTCAGGGCGTCTTTGAGGATCAACGTTTTGTCATTCGTCACATCGACCCGCGCCCCGGCCACGAGTATGCCGAGGAGATTGTGGATCTCACCGTTGGCGGTGATATGCACGGTGCGTTCGGCGGGCACGGCGGTGGAGATCTGGCCCTGGTGGCTGATTTCGTGAGTGTGGTACGGGGGGAGACCCCGTCGATCTCGACGACCAGCTTGGACGACTCGGTGACCGGGCACCTGATCGGGTTCTCTGCTGACCGCGCGATGGCGGAGCGCCGGGTGGTGGAGATCGGGGAGTGATACTGGATATTGGATGCAGGCAGCGAGTTGCAGGCAGCAAGTTGCAGGTTGCAGGTTGGAACGTTGCACGTTGGGAGTCGTGCTATCTGCAGTTGTATCTGACAGTTGTTCTCGCCGCATCTTTCTGAACGCTGCTTACTTCTTACTCCCACCTGCTGGTCCGGGCTGACTGCTGACCGCTGACCGCTGAGAGCTGATAGCTAACTGTCCGTTCTCGCCGCGTCTTCCTAGATACTGCTTACTCCTTACTCCGTACTGCTGTTTTCTGGCAGCTGATCGCTGAAAGCTGACCGCTGACCGCTGACCGCTGATAGCTTTGTTCCCAAGGAGATATCGATGACAAGTCTTCCGTTTGTGTTGTCGCTTGATGGTTTGACAGAAGGACTGGTGCTGGTCTCCGGGGACGGCCTGATCCCCGGCGCCGTGTGGTATGAGGCCGATGCCGGTGGCCAGGGGCTTGTCTACAGCTTCCCCGTGGGCGCCCTGGCGGAGGCCGGATATCTGACGGCTGATATGCTGCTTGATGGCAGCACACTGACCACGTTTGCGCTCTATTTGCAGGAAGGTGAGGATGGCCCGCGCTTCGGCATGAGTTTCGGCTTGCTCAACCAGTGTTCCGCGCGGGTGCGCATCCCCCTGGAGGCTGTGAATCAGGGCCGGTGGCGCTATCCCCGGGAAGGCGCATGGCTCAAGCCGATCTGTCGCGATCAGCGGGTGGACCTGCGTCGTGTCGATCGTGCGTTGCTGGTGGTGGAGCGCAAGGGCCCCGATCTCTCGCGATTCTGCCTGACACCGCTTACTGCCACGATCGAGGCGCCGCCACTCCTGGAGAAGCTGGTGCTGCCCAAGGGCGTGCTGCTGGATGAGTTGGGACAGAGCGCGTTGCACGATTGGCCGGGCAAGACCGTGTGCGCTGACGTCCTCATCGCGCGCCTGGAGGCACAGTTGGCTACCGCAGCGGAACAGGTGCTGCCGGAGGGTTTTTCCCGCTGGGGTGGATGGCTGGCACGGCAGGTCGAGGCGACGGGCTTCTTCCGTACGTACAACGACGGTGAGCGCTGGTGGCTGGTCGATCCGGATGGCTATCTTTTCTGGTCGTCCGGTCTGGACTGCGTGCGCTTCAGCATCGACAGCGCCTGTGAGGGGCTGGAGGATGGACTGTTGTGGTTGCCGGAGCGCCAGGGCGAGTATGCCGCGGCTTACGGTGCGGACGAGCGGAGATCTTTCAACTATCTGAAGGCCAATTTCATCCGTGCCTTTGGAGCTGAGGCTGCTGCCGAGAACTGGGCAACGATCGTGCTTTCGCAGTTGCGAGCACTGGGCTTCAACACTGTGGCCAATTGGTCGGACTGGGAGATCGCGACGGACGCGGTCCCCTATACCCGTCCGATGGATGCGCAGGCCCTCCAGGCGTTACCGGCCATCTACCGAGATTTCCCCGATGTCTACCATCCTGATTTTGAGACTGCTGCTGCCGGCTTTGCTGCGCAGTTGGCGGATACCGTCGACGATCCGGCGTTCATCGGCTACTTCCTGATGAATGAACCCACGTGGGGCTTTGCGCAGGAGACACCCGCTGCCGGTATGCTCTACAACACCGACACGTGCTACGCCCGGGTGGCCCTGGCCGAGACTCTGCAGGATCGCTACGTGTCTGAGAGGGCATTGTCTGAGGCCTGGGGGTTCTCAGTCACCTTTGATCAGGTGCGCGAGGGCAGATGGCAGCAGAACCTGACAGGGGCCGCCAATGTCGACCTCGATGCCTTCAGTGAGCAGATGGTGACCCGGTACTTCGGCACGCTCAGCGAGGCGTGCCGGCGAGTGGACCCGAACCACCTCAACCTGGGCATCCGTTACTACACGGTGCCGCCCGCCTGGGCAGTCGATGGTATGCGGACCTTTGACGTTTTCAGCATGAACTGCTACAAGCAGAGGGTGCTGGCAGAGGAGATGGCGCAGATCAACGCGCTGCTGGATGTGCCGATCATGGTTGGAGAGTGGCACTTCGGCGCGCTCGACGCTGGGCTGCCCGCCGCCGGCATTGGGCACGTCCCCGACCAGCTGGGGCGGGGTCAGGCCTTCCGCGTCTATCTGGAGGATGCCGCTGTGCAGCCGTGGTGCGTTGGCGTGCACTACTTCACCCTCTACGATCAGTCCGCTATCGGGCGCTTTGACGGCGAGAACTACAATATCGGCTTCGTCGATACGTGCAGCCGCCCGTATGCGCCGCTTGCCGCGGCCGCGCGACTCAGCCACGAGCGCCTGTACCAGGTAGCTTCTGGGCAAGTGGCCCCGTATGACGATGCGCCTGAGTATCTGCCGCTGCTGTTTATGTAGGAGTAGTTGGATGCTGGGTGCTGGATGCTGGATGCAGAGCGGAGGTTGCAGGTTGAACGTTGCACGTTCGGAGTCGTGTTTCCTGCTCCGTCCTCCTTACTCCTTACTGCTTACTCCTTACTTCCTTACTGCACTGCAGACCGGCCTTGGTCGAATGCTGATGTGAGTTCGAGTGGCAGGAGGGTGGCGATATGGACGGTCGCGAGCGTGTGCTGATGGCGCTGGATGGTGAGATTCCGGATCGTGTTCCTTGCGCGCTGAACTTCTACCACGTCGATCTGGATGGTGTCGCGCCGCAAGGATACGATTGGGAGTCGATGATCGATGTGCAGTTTGTGCATCTGCCGCCTTCGCCTGAGGAGGATGCTCTGCACGAGGCTGCCCGTCCCCACCCACCTGACACGCGCCTGGGGACATTCTCCCAGATGGTGACCTATGCCCACTGGTCCTACCATCCGGAGGCGCCGCTGGAACGTAACCCGTTGGCCCGCGCTGAGTCTCTGGAGGATCTGAAGTCCTTCCCGTTTCCAGCGGTCGATGCGCCCTACCATGTTGCGGGGCTACGCGAGCAGGTGGATGCCTACCACGCACGGGGGCTGGCTGTGGGCGGGAACCTGCCGCACTTAGGCGGGGAGCTCTTCGAGGCTGCGTGGCGGCTGCGAGGGTTGGAGAACTTCCTGCTCGACTTGGTGGAACGCCCCTCGTGGGCGGACTATCTGCTCGACCGTCTGACGGCGCTGGCCTGCCGGAACGCCGCGGCAGTGGCCCGCGCGGGCATCGACGTTCTGGCGCTGGATGACGATGTGGGAGCACCGGTCACGATGATGATCGGTCCCGACATGTGGCGCCGATTCTTCAAGCCCAGGATGGCGGAGATCATCCGGGTTGCCCGCGCCATCAAGCCGGATCTGCGCGTCATCTTCCATAGCGATGGCTTCTTCGAGCCTATTATCCCGCACCTCATCGACATCGGCGTCGACGGGATTAATCCGCTGCAGGCCGAGCATATGGACGCCGAGAGGATCCGGCGGCGCTATGGCCCAAAGCTCGCGCTCTGGGGGACGGTGGGATGCCAAACGACCTTCAGCTACGCTACCCCAGCCGCGATTCGGGCCGAGGTCAAACACCGCATTGAGACGCTGGGGCCTGCGGGGTTGGTGCTCTCGCCGACCTACGATCTGAACGAGCCCGACGTCCCCTGGGCCAACATCGCAGCGTTTCTGGAGGCCGCGCGCGCGTACGGTTGAATGGCTCGCTGACGGTTGGGGCGCGGAGAGGCCTGGCAGGGCATATGCCACATCTCTATTGCGGAGCTCGCGCTGGTGCGGGGGGTCAGAACCAAGTTGGGCATCTGCATAGGTCCCTGCCTGCTGTTCAGAGGCACCGGACTGGGCTGCCGCGATTCGCTGCGACCGTTCTGTAGAGACGATCCGGTGGATCGTCTTCTTCGGGCCCCAACCTGCTTGGCCGCACCGGTGTCTGCGCAGAGAAGACGCCTCGGCGAACCCTTGGGTTCGCTATGTCTCTACCGGGAAAGGCAGGCGCGTGCCCGAGTCGGGTGCGCTACGGGATGAGCAACACACGGCCCGCTGATATGACCGCAGCTTCTGTCTCAGGAATCTGCCTGTGAACCAAAACTCCGGTATCTGACGTGACCCCGGATGCGGTATTGGCGTTCCGCGACGGCACCGTCATCCATCGCAGCGTGGGGACAGGCTGATAACCGGGTGCTGCGCGGGGGCGGTTGGAGTAGCAATTGGATTTGACGCAGCCATGCCGTAGGGGCGATGCATTCCGCGTTTGTTCCCTGATACATTACCTTGAATCGGACACAGAATCACCATCGGTTTACCTGGCGGCGGCCGGAATGCGTCGCCCTGTCCGCGTGGTGGATCGTTGTTTTGTACAACCAGCGCGTGCGGGCCGGGATACACCAAGATGGTGCGACCTCGCAGAGGTGGCGCCCTCGGAAGGGCGAGGCATTCCTATCATGTTGATTGGTCCAGCAACATGGTTCCACGGGCGAGGATGACGCCGAATCCCACGTCACTTTGGGGAATGCCTCGCCCCTACGGCACGATCTCGACTCCTTTTTTCTTGACACCGCTTCCCCCAGGCAGTACAATACCGTTAGCGCTAACGGTAACGCTAACAGTCGATCCAATACCCACTTGGGGAGAGGAGTTTCCCGCGTTGCCCAACCGTGTGACGATGGCGGATGTTGCCCGCGAGGTCGGTGTATCAATGATGACCGTCTCGCGGGTGATCAACCACAAAGGTGATGTCAGCGAGGCCACACGCCGGCGAGTTCTTGAAGCGATCGAGCGTCTGGACTACTGCCCCAGCGGGATCGCACGGGGCTTGGCCACGCGGCGCACCGGGACCCTGGGGCTCGTGGTCCCCGATGTCGCCAACCCCTTCTTTGCAGAGGTTGCCCGGGGTGTGGAGCACGTTGCCTATGCCGAGGGCTACAACGTATTTCTCTGCAACACCGACGAGGATCCCGAACGCGAGTTGGCCGTCCTCAACTCGTTGGAGGAGAAGCGGGTGGACGGCCTCGTGCTCTGCAGTTCGCGACTGGAGAGTGAGGACCTGCGGCTGGTAGTGGACTCGCATCCTGTCGTGGTAC
>JAGHDT010000304.1 GCA_021159805.1 Anaerolineae bacterium | reverse complement strand
GGCCTGGGTTTGCTTGTCTCGGTAGCCTTCGGGCTACGCTGGTCGGGTTGGTCCGGCCTCGCTGACGGGGCAGCCGTCTGGCGCTCCGAATGGCTGTCTCCGGCGGAACGTAGCGCTGGCCCGCTCGGGATGCTGCTGCTCTACGAGCCGCTGCTCCTGCTTTCGGCGGTGACAGGGCTCGCACTGCTTGTGAACCGGCACACTGCGGACCGGCACATGCTCCCACGAGCGCTTGCCCTGTGGGCACTGGGTGCTGCCCTCCTTGTCGCACTTCGGCCCGGCAGCTCCCCTGAGGCTCTGAGTGCGATCATTCTCCCCTTGGCGTTGCTGAGCGGTTTCGCTGCAGACCGGCTTTGGTCGCACCTGCCGCCGGAATCACTCCGATGGCTGGGACTCCACGTGCTGACATCGGCCCTATTCTGGGCACCAGGGCTCCTGTCGCTAGCCCAGTACGCCAGAAACTCAGCCTTCAACAACCAGATTGCAATCATCATCCTGGGCATGGTGGTGCTTGCCGCTCTTCAGGTGATGTTGTTCCTCATCTTCCTGATGCACCTGCCGTCGAAGTATCTTTGGCGGAGCGCGTTACTGGGAATCGGTTTGATCTTTCTCTACCTGCAGCTCAGCTTCGGGGCAGGGCTGGCCTTCGTCCGTTCAGACTCGGCTATAGAACCTGCCATCCGGGTCGCGGGCTCCCCCGACCTGCACCACCTGAGCCAGGCTGCGCAGGAGATTGCAGTCAACCGCAATGAGCGCGCCGACAGCCTGGACATCGTCCTCATCGATCAGGACCCGGATCTCACCAACCTCATCCGCTGGGCACTGCGTGACTTCGATGATCTGCGCCTGACAACCGGCTGGCCGACGGACAGTGCCGCGCTCGTGATCAGCCCCGGAACGGATACCATGCCGATACCGAACACACCCGAGGCTTGGCAAGGAGTCCGCTTCGTAGCTATGACGCGAGCTGCAGCCCCGGCACCAGTGTGCCTGCAACTCGTTCCGCTGGACTGCCAGGATGCCGTGAGCTGGTATCTGTACCGCCATTCCCCGGTGCTGCCAGCGGCGATCTACGCGATTCTCTGGCAGACCGCTACACAAACCGACTGATCACGGGTGTGGGGGTCCAGGATGAGCGCTATGTGTGACATGCTGGTCTTATCACGCTCACCCTGGACCCCCACCCACGCGCAATTGCGCCCTTGTCCTCCATAGGCCATCACCTATAATGCCTAAGACAGTGCCCCCTGGGGTGCCAGAGAAGGGAGTACAATGCCTGCTTATCGTAGAGCAAGTATCCGGGAGCTGACTCAAGCAGCATCCCGTTTAGACGGCCGGTTCTTGCAGGGCCAACTTCAGCGAGATCCGGAGAGCGGCGATTGGATGGTGGGACATACGTCGCTTGACGAGTGGGTCGCCCGCAATGAGAGCGAGGACGTCACCATGATTTTGCTATCGATGGACAATGGACGCTCGTTAGAAAAACGTACCTGCCAGACATGCGGACGTGACTATGTCGGGTACGAATGCCCACGTTGCCGTGACGCCCGGCTTCGACTGAGGGGTCGCTAGCACCTAGTGGTCAGCAAATCGTGGAGGCAAGCTTGAAGATTCGGGACTACATCGACGTCCTCCGCCGGCGTGGTTGGATCATCATCCTCGCGGTGGTCATTACTGCGCTCAGCGCATTCGTCTTCAGCAAACTGCGCACCCCGGTCTATCGCGCAAGCATGGAGGTTTCTATCCAGCTGGCGAGACCCGACCTCGGACTCACCCAATCGGCCAAACAATTGCTCAGCTCGTATGCCAATGTCATGTGGTCCGAGAAACAGGCCGATAGTGTGATCCGGACGCTGGGACTCTATATGGATCCTCGCGATCTGAAAGGCGATGTCAAAATCGTCGCAGATGACTCCATCATGGTCATCAAGATAGACGTCGACAATTCCGATGGCGAGCTGGCAAACCAAATCGCCAACACCTGGGCGCAGTTGCTGGTGCAGTGGCGCGATGAGCAGAATGCCCGGCAGGATAAGCAGGATCGTGTCTTTGCCGAGATCATCGACTTGGCATCCTACAGCTTGCTGCGGCCCAAGACGTCGATCAACGTCGCAGCCGGCGGCATCCTCGGTGTCGTATTGGGCACGCTGGTGGTTTTTGCTATGGAATGGCTCGAAGCGGGCATCATCCACGACCCTGCCGCGCTTGAGGCAGAGACCGGTTTGACGATAATGGGAATGATCCCCCCTGTTCAGCAGAAATCTGGCGGAGGATGGACCCACCACAGTTCTCACATGCGAACTCCCAAGGAGTAAGAATGCATGGATGACAATGTAAACCTGGTAACGCTAAATGATCCCCAAAGCCCGGCAGCAGAGGCATATCGTGCACTGCGGATGAACCTTGCATTCACCAGTCTGGACCGTGCACTGGAGAGTCTCGTTGTCTCTTCACCAGCCGTCGCGGGTATGTCGTCCGACACAGCCGCCAATCTCGCCGTGGTCCTTGCGCAAGTCGTGCAACGCGTCTGTCTCGTGGACGCGGATCTCCGCCGGCCAAGCCTGCACGAGATCTTCAATGTGCCCCAGGAACCTGGGCTGACGACCTTTATGCTCAGCAATAGCGCGGCCCAGGATGTTGCCCCGGTTGAGACCGCGGTCCCTGGGCTGTCACTCCTGCCCAGCGGCACACTGCCCCCCAATCCGGCCGATATTCTGGGTTCCAAGAAGATGGCGAACTTGCTGGAACAGCTCAAGGGCGGGGCAGACATCATCATCCTGCAAGCGCCTCCGGTGACCGTGGCCGTGGACGCTTCAGTGCTGGCGGCCCAAACCGACGGTCTACTTCTCGTCGTGCGCACCGGGCACACGCGGCGCGACCGTATCGAACAGGCTCAGGAACTCCTGGAACGCTTCAGAGTCAGGGTCTTGGGCACAGTGCTGACGGATGCACCAGACCGCGGCCTGATGACCGGGTACTGAATCGGCTAGAGCAAGGCCTGCTGAGCCATCGAAACGACAAGCTGCGCCGCACGCCGAATGATCTGACAGTTGCCGTATCGCCATCGCAAGGCAGTCGCACCTTAGTTGTGACGTGGCTTCCGCGATCCCCCCGACGGCCTGGCTCACCCTACCCAACCCCACGTCTTGGAGCCTATTCGGTGAACGCATCACCGTCCGTAGGTTTCACAGGCTCGTAGTCGAACACACTGAACGCCGTTGTCATCGACTCGTCCCCTACTGTAAGAGTGACGGTATAGGCACCCGGCAGCAGAAAGGGATTGCCTGGGACGCCCATCAGGCTGTCCCAGACCACACCCTCCGCGGCACCTTGCCATTGCCCCTGGCCCTCTCGAACAAGCTCGCCTTCGTGATACCACGCCGTTTGCCAACCAGTGCCCACTTGCAGGTTCCGGCAGCGCGCACCGGCGTAGACGGCCTGCGTGTACCAATCGAAGAGCACGAGCGGCAGGAACGGCTCGCCCGCCGATGAGAGACCAGCAGCGGCGAAGAACGCATCGCACACTACCCGCTGGACCACCGAGGTCGGCACAGGCGTTGGCGTGGGTACCACCGGCACAGCCTCGACAACGAAATCGACCACCTCAGCAGCCGCTTCCATCAGCGTCATCTCAACACGGTAATCCCCAGCGGCGAGGTAGCCGCCATCCGCGCGATAACATGCAAAAGCCCCTCGCTCTTCCGTACCCGCAAGCACCCCACTTTCATTGCAGAGAATCTCCCCTGCCTCATCCCAGACAGTCGCCCAATACGGTCCACCCAAACATCCCCCCCGGAACTCGTACCTTACGTAGAAGCCGCGCAGATCCGAGGGTAATCGCAGGAGCGTGGCACTGTCCGGTGTCAGACTGAGGGACAAGTCCACAATAGTGGGCGTCTGCGAATCGATGAGGAAGGTGTGCTGGGCGAGATTGATCTCCTGCCAGAACAGATACACAGTGTATTGGCCGGAAGGGAGTGGCTGACCTTCGGGGAAAGAAATCAGCACAGCACCGTCTCTGACCGGCCAGCTCCCCTGCTCGATGTCCTGGCCCTGCGAGGATCGCAATACCCACTCACCCGCTGGACCTGAGGCAAGGTCCGCCGATACCTGAACCAGAAGCCGTAGCTGGCTTGCAGCACGACAGACCATATCCGGCGCACCCGAAATCACGACACTCGGTGGACGCGCGCTCGAGACAACGGCGACCGATGTAGCCGGCGACGCTCCACAGGCTACCAACCACAAACAAAGCGAAGCTAGCGCTGCTATTCCCCATCTTCCGATCCAGGTACCCATTCTGCCAACTCCCGAATCATGGTCTCGGCGTACACTCGCCAATGCGGATGATCACCCTCGCCCAGATAGGCCTGGTAGTCAGCGATCGCCTCTGCGTATTCGCGTAGCTGCTGGTGTGCGATGCCGCGGTTGAATCTAGCTTCGATCAAGCGCGAATCGAGTTCATATGCCATCGTGAGGTCCAGCACCGCACGGCGCGGACGATCCAGCTCCCGCCAGTAGAGTATGCCTCGCTCAAGATACGCGCGCGCGAATTCCGGGTTATGGGCAATCGCCTTCGTGAAATCATTGACAGCACTCGCGTGTTCCTGCGTCAGGCTGTACTGATTACCGAAATGGCGATGGCTGGCCGCAAGCAGGTAGTAGCAACGTGACAGCACAAAACGAACCCAACGCTGCAAACGGTTCACGTGACCAGCTTTCGGTACACCGCCAGCGTGGCGCCCGCGATATGCTGCTGGGTGAAGTGCGACAGGACCCGCGCACGACCGCGAACCCCGAGGGCACGATACACTGCAGGCACGCTCACCACCCTGTTCAGCACATCAGCCAGCGCCGCGGCGTCGCCCTCCGGGAACACCATGCCGGCGTTGCCGATAACGTGTGGGATCTCACCCACGTTTGATCCCACAACAGCGACCTCTGACGCCATCGCCTCGGTCAGAACACGGCCGAATTGCTCGGTCCAGTTAGGGCGGGGACGCGAGGGAAGCACCAGGACGTCAGCCGTCTGGTAGAACTGCGGCATATCCGTTGATGGCAGCCAAGGGCGGAACAACACCTGTCCATCTAGCCCCAAGGACGAAGCCTGGTCACGAAGAGCGTTCAGCTCAGGTCCACTGCCCAACAGCGTGGCCCTCCAGTTCCCGGCAACGTTGGCCAACGCATCCAGAAGTACGTCGCACCCCTTTTCAGAAACCAGTCGCCCAACGTAGACAATATGGACCGGTGCATCTGGCGGGCGGCTTTCCGGCGCGCAAAACACACTGGGATCCACACCAAACTGCGGGATCACATCCAGCCCTCCCTCATACCCTTTAGCACGCCAAACCTTGGCAGCCGTCCGGCTGCCGACCAAGGCGTGATCGACATGTCGAAGGTTGTACTGCTCGATCCATGAAAAGGGCGGCGGGTACTGCCGGGCGAGATTCTGCCACGAAAACCAGAGCGTCTTCGCGCCGAAACGACGACCGAGCACATTCGCGTGGTAAGTCGCAATGTTATAGGGCTCTTCATCAATGTGCACCAGATCGGGCTTCTCACGAGCGATTACCTTGCCCAGACCCGGATAGAAGTGCAGATGGAAGGACCCATTGAACATCATGGGCACAACTTCCAGACGGTACCCATGCGTATATACCCGTTCCAGGGACGTCTTGCCCCATTCGTCACGCCAAAATGGCGGCACCACGACCGTCAAATCGAGATCCGGCGCCATCTCCGCCATCGCGGCAAGCTTCTTTTGATACATGCCGACGATGCACGCTTTCGAAACCATCAAGACCCGCAATGAGTCCATCACCCCCCGTTCGGTAGTCCATGCCAGTATAGCGCCAAGCAACACGGTTGAAAAGCGCGTCTCAGGTTAGAATGTGGGTTGCTTTACACGGTTCTCAAACCGTGCTATACTGAAAAAGCGGTCAAAATCTGCAATATCGATGCGCGAAACTCGCATTGTTGATTATCCATATCAGCCGATGGCACACCGACTCACACATACACACCAACAAGTGAGAGCGTTACTGATCAATGGCTACCAATCCGTTGGTTTCATCATGTCGATCGCGTACAGAATAGGAACTCCCAGTGGAACGTGAAGCCTCTCTCCCTGCGCCGCTCATACAATGGGTTGATGCTCTACGAGCACGTAAGCTCGATGATCTAGCGCATCTCTCCATCAGAGTTCTGCAGGTCTGGGGATATGCCGGCGGTCAACTCCTATGGATGCTGGCACCCTTTCTGGGAGATGCCACTGTCACACCGCTTGCTCAAGCGCTTGAAAACCCCGAGGCTCTAGAAGCTCTGCACGCGCGCATCGCCGAAGGAGCACCTGGATGAGTTCACAGCTTGCTGCACTGGCGCTGGTCCTGATCGGCACGGTGGCCCTCACGGTATACGGTATGGGCCTACGACGCAAGAAACCCAGGGGCGGTGGCTTGGTCCCGGCTTTTGGCGGCCTGGCCAACGAGGTTGGGCGCGTGGCAGAGGAAGGCGCCACCATCCACGTGGCCTTGGGCAGCGGGGGCTTACTGGATGAGAACGGGCTCACCTCCATCGCAGCCCTTGAAGGACTGAGTGCGCTGACAGAACTCTCTGCAGCCTACGAGACTCCCCCCTTCATCACGACCGGCGATCCCACACTGTTTCTCATCGCTGACAACCAGTTGCGTGACGCCTACGCGAGACTCGGGAATCTACGAAACTACAAGTCGGGGCTGGTCCGTTACACGGCACCGAGCCCGATGCTCTATGCAGCTATGGCCGCGACGCTCTGCTTCGATGAGCCGGTAGGCACCACCATTATCCTGGGTGCCTTCGATCAGGAGGCCAGCCTGCTCACCAGCGCAGCGGTGACACAGGGAGAGAAGCTATTCGGCGGCGCCACGTCAGCGGTGGGTCTGGCAACGCTCTACTCCGATATTGGGGAGGATCAACTCGTTGTGGGAGAAAAGATGTTTGCCGGTGGTGCGGAAGTCACCGGCCGGTCGGCATTTCTGGCCAGCCTGAGTGCCGAAGATCTCCTGCGCTGGGTGGTAGTAGCCGGCATTCTGGTTGCTGCCTGCGCTTCCTTGGCTGGGCTGGGGGGGTAAGTCTATGTTCAGATGGTTCATCCCCACAGCTATCGCAGTTGTCTGTGGGTTCCTGGTACTCCTGGGGTATCTCCTGCCCGTGCCGGCCCTGGCGAGCATCCGCGTCGTCCTGGTGCGTTGGGCAACCGTTCTGGGCGCCTTTGCCTTGCTGCTCGCCTACGGCAGTGTCCTGAGGGTTCACTTGCCACGGATCTTCCGGAAGCAGTCGAGGCATCGCGTGGCAAGCTCCCTGCTGATCGGTTCAGCAGTCGTGAGCCTTCTCCTGGTCCTCACACAGGGGCCGGGGGGCGCTCTGGTGCAGGCCATCGTCAAGTCGGTGCTTATTCCTGGAGAGTCAGCGCTGCTCGCGCTCACAGCTGTCACATTGGTGCTGAGCGGAATGCGCTTACTGCGCACACGACGGCATATCAGCAGTGCCGTTTTCATTGCCGTAACAGCACTCTACCTGTTCGTCGCGGTTCCAATCGCACTTCCGCGCGTCTTGGAGGTCATTCTGCAGTTTGTCGACGCAGCCGCTACCGGTGGCATGCGAGGGCTGCTTCTCGGCGTCGTCCTAGGCATCGTGATGACAGGATTGCGGATTATCCTGGGCATCGATCGCCCCCATAGTGGCGGATAGGCTAGAGTAGACTATGATTCGCTGCCCCACCTGCGGTACGCTCAATCAGGATAGTTGTAAGTCCTGTAGCAATTGCGGAGCAATTCTGCCGCAGACGAAGGTCCGCTGCCCGGAATGCGGCACGCTCAACTCAGTGGGTAACCTCCTCTGTGACAACTGCAATGCTCGGCTTATCCAGCCGGAGGGCATTATTCCCTCGAACTTGCCCGCTGAATCCAACAGCCGCGCTGAGGGCTCGCCGGTGAAAGGCATCTCCTTGCCGACCCGGGCCACAGCTAGCGACAGCGATGTGCCTGCCGGTGAAGATGAATTGCCGGATTGGCTGAGCGGCCTGACCGAGGACTCAGAGGAGTTCTTCGAGACCGCGGGTTCGCCTGCGGAAGAACCTGGGGATGATGAGGCCGACTCTTCCAGCGGTCATCCCGATTGGCTCTCGGGCTTGCTCGACGAAAACGCAGACTTCGGCGCAGCCGACGAACCCGATGAAGCTGAGCATAAGACAGAGGACGAGCTCACCTTTGAGTCTGATGCCCTTCCCGACTGGTTCGTTGGTGAGGCAGCACCAGATAATGAGCCCACGCCAGACAGCACTGATGACAGCCCATATGAACTGCCCGACTGGCTGTTGGCTACACCAGATACCAGTGATACGCCCGCCGAGGCTTCGGAGACACCGGATCTGCCAGATTGGCT
>JAGHDT010000372.1 GCA_021159805.1 Anaerolineae bacterium | reverse complement strand
GAAGAGGGCCACGTCGGTGCCGGGACGCTGCTGCAGGTGCAGCACAGCAGCGTCACACAGCTCGATCCGGCGCGGGTCGGCGACGATCAGCTTGGTACCCTTCTCACGGATCATCTTGAGCATCTTTCTGGCGATCACAGGGTGCTGTTCGGTGGTATTGGAGCCGGCGACGAAGTAGAGTTTGGCCAGCTCCGTCGCATCTGCGATCGAGTTGGTCATCGCGCCGCTGCCCAATGCTGTCGCCAACCCCGCGACGGTGGAGGCGTGACACAGACGTGCGCAGTGATCGACGTTGTTGGTCTTGCTCACAGCTCGTGAGATCTTCTGCATCAGGTAATTCTCTTCATTGGTACACTTGGCGGACGAGAAATACCCCACGCTCTCCGGGCCGCAGGTATCCCGCCAGTGGACCAATGTCTCGGCTACCAAAGCCACCGCCTCGTCCCAGGTTGCCTCGCGAAAGCCGGGGAAACGCCCCCCGACTGCAGACGCGTCCCGGATCAAGGGCGTGGTCAGCCGTTCCTCGCTGTGGATAAAATCATACCCGTAACGTCCTTTGACGCAGAGCGCCATCCCGTTCACCGGCGCCTCAGGTGTGGCGGTCACCCGCGTGATCTTGCCGGTATCGATGTTAACGTTGAGATCGAACTGGCACCCCACACCACAGTAGTTGCACGTCGTGCGCACCTTCTTCTGGTGGGCTGCACGTCCCCAGCCCTGAGAAGGCCGGTCGAAGAGCGCGCCGACCGGACAATAGGCCACGCAGGTCCCGCAGGAGAGACACCCGGCCTCCTGCAGCGTCTGGTTCGCCCCGGCCACCACGGTGGTGGTGAAACCCCGCTGGGAGAAGTTCCAGATGTCGTGGACCTGCACCTCGGAGCAGGCACGGACACAGAGGCCGCAAAGGATACACTTGTTCATATCGACCAAGATCACGGGGCTGGGATCTGCGCCGATCGGAGTGTCGTGGCGGATGCCCTGATGGTCCGGGAACGCAACATCGTATTCGTAGACCCAGCGCTGCAGTTCGCAGTCGCCGTCAGCCTCACAGGTCATGCAGTCGTTGGGATGATCGGTCAGCAGCATCTCCAGCACGAAGGTGCGCGCCTCCCGCGCCTCCGTGCTCTCGGTCTCAACCACCATCCCTTCGACGGCCGGTGTCGTGCACGCGGTCTGCAGTCCTCGGGCACCTTCGACTGAAACCACACACATCCGGCACGCCCCCACGTCCGTCAGATCGGGGTGGTGGCAGAGGGTTGGAATGATGACACCCGCAGCCTCAGCTGCCTCCAGGATCGTGCTCTCCTCCGGCGCAGATACCTGCATGCCGTTGATGGTCAGGTTCACACTCATAGCATACCCCTCCGGCTATCTAACGACCACGGCATCGAACTTGCACACCGTGTAGCACGTCCCACACTTGATACACACCGCCTGGTCGATCACGTGTACTTGGCGTCTTTCGCCGGCGATCGCATTGACGGGACAACTGCGCGCACACATGGTGCATCCGACGCATTTGTCTGGATCGATGGTATACGTGAGCAGCTCCCGGCACTGGCCGGCCGGGCAGCGGTGCTCCACAATGTGCGCGCGATACTCGTCCTCAAAGTGCCGCAGCGTCGACAGCACCGGATCGGGTGCCAGCTGGCCCAGAGCGCATAGCGAGGCCTGCCGCATGCCGGTTGCCAATCGTCGGATCTCATCCAGATCCTCCAGCTTACCCTGACCGATCGTGATGCGCTCCAGCAGTTCGCGCATACGGGTGCTGCCGATACGACACGGCGGGCACTTGCCACAGCTCTCATCACACACGAACTGCGCGAAGTACTTGGCAAACTGCACGATACAGGTGGTCTCGTCGATGACGACCATACCACCAGACCCCATGACCGCGTCGGCAGCCCGGAGTGAGTCAAAGTCGACCGGTGTATCCAGGTATTCCTCCGGCAGACATCCCCCTAGGGGACCTCCTGTCTGCACCGCTTTGAATTTCCGCCCGTCAGGGATGCCGCCGCCCAGATCGTAGACGATCTCGCGCAACGTGATACCCATCGGCACCTCAATCAGGCCCGGGCGGTTCACCATACCGGTCAGGGCAAAGACCGCGGTCCCTGGGGACGAGGACGTCCCCAGAGACTTGAACCAATCAGCGCCAAGACGGATAATCCGAGGAACGTAGGCGTAGCTTTTCACATTGTTCACGTTGCTGGGCTGATCCCAGAGCCCGGCAACGGCGGGATACGGCGGGCGCGGTCGAGGTTGCCCTCGCTCCCCCTCGATGGAGGCCATCAGGGCTGTCTCTTCGCCACAGACAAAAGCGCCGGCGCCCTCCTTGACCGTGATATCGAAGTCGAAGCCGGTACCGAGAATGTTTTCTCCCAGCAAGCCCAGCTCACGCGCCTGTGCCAGCGCGATCCCCAGTCGTCGGATAGCCAGAGGATACTCAGCTCGGCAGTAGAGGTACCCGTGCCGCGCCCCAATGGCGTAGCCGGCAATGATCATGCCCTCGATCAACGAGTGAGGATCACCCTCAAGGGCAGAGCGGTCCATAAACGCGCCGGGGTCCCCTTCATCGGCGTTGCAGATCACATACTTGGGCCAGTTTTGGGTTGCCCGCGCATAGCGCCACTTGACTCCGGTAGGGAAACCGGCACCGCCGCGCCCGCGGAGGCCGGAGTCTGTGATCCCCTGGATCACGGCTTCCGGCGTCATATCGGACAACACTTTGGCCAGCGCCATGTAGCCATCGAGGGCCAGATAGTCATCCAGGCGCTCCGGGTCGATCAAGCCGCAGTTGCTCAGAACAACGCGATGCTGTTTCTGCTGGAAAGGGATGACCTCGCCACGCGCAGGATCCACAAAGGTCAAGGAGTGCAGTGTCCCTGCCGCAAGACAGGTGGCGGTGTCTT
>JAGHDT010000481.1 GCA_021159805.1 Anaerolineae bacterium | reverse complement strand
CTATGAAGATGCTGTTGCCGCCTACGGGGATCAGGGCTGTGCACCCGAGACGGCGCAAAGCGCATCCCTCGCTGACCTTGGGGATGCGCAGATGGTGCGGCGCATGCTGCGCCGCGTACATCTCTCACGCGGAGAACGGATCTACGGATGGCTAAGTTGGCTTGTACCCCAGCTTTGGCAGCACCACGCGGGTATCGCAACAACACTCTTCGGGCTGCTGGCACTGGTCGTGGTAGTCGGTGACCACCGCCACTGGATTAGCTACCGAGGGCACATAGATCCTCTAGCGCCGATCTCACTCATCTTTGTGGTTGCCAGCCTAATCCTGGAACGAGAGTTAGCCGTCTGGAGCTATCCGGCTGTAGGTTACCTGCTGACCGGCGTCTGGCCCTGGGCCTTCATCACGCTCTTTCCACAACCCACCGGGCCCTTCTGGAACCTCGTGATCCCACTGCTGCTGCCCGTTGGTACGCTCATCACGCTGGCATTCATAGGCCTTCAACGACTTCGACGCCGGGAAAAGGGACACATCCCCTCCATCGTGTGGGTTCTGGTCGCCCTGATCCTCGTCGTTCCCACTGCAATGTCCACCGTCCAGCCCACAGATCAAGGCGTAGTCTTCAACAGATCAGCGCTTACCCTTCCACAACTTGCTATTCATACCCCGTTGGCACTGTATATGTCAGCGATGATGCTCGCACCGATAGCTATAGGACTACTGGGTGCCCGGCGTGACGGTATCGCAGCCGTGCTCATCCCGATGGCGTGTCACTACTCAACCTTCGTCGGCCTCGTCGATCCCACGTATCACCTGACCTTCTATGATTACTGGCAACCATCACGCACCCTACATATCGCAGAAGCTCTCGTGACCTACCTACCGGCGCTGTCCACATTTCTGATCGCGCCACTGTGGATGCTGCGGGCCCGGTCAACAGGACACAAGACCGCAGCCGTGTTGGTACCCACGATCTTCGTCCTTGTTAGCTCTCAGATCCTCAGCGCCATCGGCCTGCAGTATACCGGTGAGGCATACACAGCAGCCACCTGGGTCAGCAGCGGGCTTGGGGTTCTGGAGTTTTTCCTACCGGTTGTGCTGGCGGTGATTCTGTACAGGCAATTCCCCGCCACGTCGGAGCAATGTGAGGAGATTGATCTCGCTACATACCCCAGTGGAGATCATGCCGCCAAGCGCATGTCGTTCTCGGCCACATCATAGTAGGGGCTCACCATCCGTACCAGCACTCAATTCACCTGGACCCGGGCAAGCGGTGCTCCGGTGATACTGGGTGACAGGGAAAATCGTATGCGTGCACGGGCACAGGAGAGGATGACTATAGCAACTTGAGGGCGGAAAGGAGCGCTTCAAACTCCTCGCGGCATGCCTTGCACATTTGGAGGTGCCGGTATACATGAGGCATGGCACTGGCAACATCCTTGCCGGCCAGCGTCAGCTCCGCGAAGAGATCCATCTGATCGAAACACGTGTCGCATCCGATCTCATCACGATGCGTCATAAAGATACTGCGCATAAGGTTTCTCAATTTCTCAGGCTCTGTACTCATCATATGCTATCTGTACCTTATCCACTGACTAGACGCTGACAGACTGATCTATCTTACCGCGGTCCCCGAAAATAAGAATAGGGAAGGATCATGAATCAGGGCTCAGGGGAAAACGCGGCCATGACATCATCAACGGTCACGCCGTGTGCTTCGAGACGCTGCTTAAGACGCTGGCGAGCGTCGTGGAGCAGCTTATACAACGCATTCCGGTTTGTGCCCATCCGGCGTGCGACTTCTTCCAGTGGCATCCCCTTGAGCGCAATTGCCGTCATTGCCTGTCGCTGGAGATCTGTGAGTTCCTCTCGGATCAGGTCTTGCAGCAGGGCTCCTAGGCTATGCTGCGTGATCTGGTGTTCGGGGGTGAGTTCCGAGGAAGGCATCCACGACAGAGGAGAAGCCCCCGAACTATCGTCCTCCGACGTATCATCCGGGACAAGGTCTTGCAGTGAGATATTCTCCCAGCGTTTGCGTCGCAACTCCGAAAACGCGACGCGGACCGCAATCTTCTGAGCCCAAGTGGTGAACTTGCTCTCGCCGCGAAATGTATCCAGATTGTCGAGGACTCTGACCAATGCGTCTTGCACAAAATCCTCAAGATCGGATTCCGTTACATGGTACCGTTGCTTCAATGCATACCGCAGGCCACGCAGAAGTGTCTCCCGAAGAGCAGCCAACACCCCAGAGTCAGGGACTCCTCCCAAGGCGCGCACCCACTCTTCGTTGTTTCTATCTTCCATAATGGTCCGGTTTCCAATCCATTGCAGCCGATCTTGGCACCAGGTAGCTGCTGGAATTATACGGGTGACCAGACGGATGTCAAAGTCAGAAGGGAAGAACCCAGGATCATTCGTTATCCAGGCTGAAACAGGCCGAGAGACTTCATCAACCTTGACAAACTCAATGGATCTGTTACACTCTCTTTCGAGATGGCCCCATCGTCTAGCGGCCTAGGACGCTGGCCTCTCAAGCCGGAAACGGGGATTCAAATTCCCCTGGGGCCACAAACGCCCTCCCAACCAGTGGGGGGCGTTTTTTCGTGGTATCCGTCAACTCTCATATCCTGCATCAGCCCTAACCTGCAACAAGGCAACGTTCCCTCTCAATACTGCGTTTGGGGGAGTGACACCACCAGATAATGGGTATTTGCGCAAGCAGGCGTCCGATATCTGTTGTAGTTAGTTATCATTTACATGATTAATTCAATAGATAGTCATGGTAGTAGAGCATGGGATTGTGTGGAAAACGCCACAATCCCCCCAGATCTCGTGGATGGTCGCGTTCATGCCCCCGAGATCTGCTGTCACAAGCCGTGGGCGGGTTGGGGATTTCTCAGGTAGAAGCGCCGCGCTGCCAAGGGTGACTCAATCGCATGATCGGTGCTGCTCCAGACTAGATACGCCATGGGGCCCTCTTGAGGGGATAGTTCTCCCCGTTTGCAGACAGTTATCCACGGAAAGGCGATGGTTCTCCACAGTTGAGCACACACACGGGCGTTGACATTGGCGCACTTTCGCGCCCATATCCCTGGTTCTAGGGGATGGTGATGGGAGGACTCCCAGCTATTGGGGAATTGACACGTGGGGAAAAGTTGTCCTGATGGAGCGAAATCGGCACCTGTGAGTGGACTGTCCACACGGCATCGTGATGAGGGCCCTTGGGGGGGGGCGTGGTTCGCTTTCAGGGACCAAAGCCAGATGGGCACCGGTGCTATCTGGCAGCTGGCGTGCGGTCTTGGCCCACAATCGTTCACTGCGCCGACGATCGTCAGGGCCAAGATTGCCTGGTCGGCTCTTATGCAGGTGAGGTCCAGGAAGGGCGATATCCGACTCGCTGAACCGGTATTGTTCTCCTGATCTGCCAACTGCACCATCCTGGAGCGCCGCCGAGTTCATTCAATTGTTGCCAATGTAGGCCTATGCTATAATAGGCTTGCCATCGTGCGCAGGCCGGATGGTTTTCGATCTTTGTTGTGCGCAGTGGCTGTCTATGCATTCGAGCTAGATTCTGTGTGGGACAAGGAGCAGATATGGCAGATCCAGAGGTCACCGAGTTACGCAACCGAATCTTGGGAATCCTGATCCGAAGTACGCGAGATCAGACCCGGGCGTCGCGACGTGAGTGTGCGGCGGCGTTGGGAGTCTCTGTTACGCGATTTGCGAATTACGAAAATGGCACGCGGGCTATCTCTCTTCCGGAGCTGGAACTGCTGGCGCGGTATCTTGAGACGCCTATGACTGCGTTCCGGGCTACGGCATCTCTGAATGAGACGGCCCGGGAGTCTCAGCTTCCCAACCCAGAGCAATTCTTACCACTTCGCCACCGAATCGTTGGTGCTCGTTTGCGCCAGCTGCGCCAGGAGAAGGACTACACGCAAGCGAAGGTTGCGGAGCTCCTGGGTTGTTCCGCCTCGACCATATCCGACTATGAATACGGACGCCGGGGGATTCCAGTGGCAGATTTGGAGGTGCTGTGTCGCGGTATGGGGGTTGCGTTGGAGTACTTTATGGATCGTGACAGCGAGGTGGGACTGTGGCATCGAGCTCATTCGGAGTTCGAGGAGTTAAAAAGCCTGTCTCCAGAGTTGCGCGAGTTTGTCTTGCGGTCTATCAACCAGAGCTATCTTGATCTGGCGATGAAGCTTTCCAAGATGCCTGCCGGGCAGTTGCGGTCGATCGCTGAGGGGCTCTTGGAGATCACGTACTAGCGCAGTCGTGGCGGTGTTTCTGCAGTGCAAACTCTAGGGGCAAAATCGAGGGAGGGGACGTATGCCTGAATCTGAGGCTGAGGAACTGCAACAGGAGGGGCTGCGGCTCTTCCAGGAAGGTTTGTACGATGAAGCGGTACGCAAGTTCAGTGAGGCTATGGAGTATTTTGCTGAACAAGACCGGGAGGCCGAAGTCGGCGAGATGTTGAATAACGTTGGGATTATCCGACGTAAGCAGGGCCGCTGGGGTGAGGCGCTGGAATCTTTGGAGGAAGCGCTGCGTGTCTTTGTGCGGCTGGAGGATAAGGATCGCGAGGCGCAGGCGCTGGGCAATCTGGCCAGTGTCTACGCTTCATTGAAGCGTAGGGAGGAAGCTGAGAAGGCCTGGTCGTCTGCCGTAAGCATCTTCCAGGAGCTGGGTGATGGCCAGAAGCAGGGCGACACGCTCTTGGCCCTTGGTGTTTCCATGTTCAAGTCCGGTCGGCGGCAAGAGGGATTTGCCACCTATCAAGCGGGGTTGAGTCTTCTGCAAGAGCCTACGATCATGCAGCGTTTGTATCGGCTTCTACTGGCTATTCAGCTGCGCCTGTTGGGATAGTGAGGCGTTGGGGCGAGGGTGCGGCGTCGGTAGTCGCGAGGTAGGTCTCCTTTGCCCCTTCTTTTGGCGGAAGATGTCGCTATCGTGAGGGTGTTTCACGTGAAACACCCTCGGGTATTTCCCCAGGGTCAGGGAGGAGTTCGATGAAGGTCTTTTTGAAGAAAGATGTATCCGGTGTCGGCAAGGCTAATGAGGTCGTTAGTGTGGCTGAAGGGTATGCGCGCAACTATCTGCTGCCCCGGGGCCTGGGTGTGCGAGCAAACGCGGGAGAGATCAAGGCAGCTCAGCAGTACGCTGCAAGTCAGGCGCTCCGTGCCAAGCGGGCCCGTGAGCGCGCCGAGGATCTGGCCAAGCTCTTGGTCGACAAGGAGCTCCATTTCACGGTCAAGGCGGGTGCGACGGGCCGTCTCTATGGGTCGATCACATCTGCTAACATCACCGACCAGCTGGAACGAGAGTTGGGGATTGAGATTGATCATCGTTGGTTGGCTTTGGATCGGCCGATTCGTGAGATCGGTGAGCACATAGTCACGCTTAAACTCGAGGGTGGCGTGCGCGGACAGGTGAAGGTGGTCGTTGAATCAGTTGAGGCTTGATGGGTGATAGTCTAGGGTCTTGGCTGCGCCACGCGCGTGAGTCGCAGCATATAGACCTGGAGGATGTTGTCCGGACACTGCGGATTCGCCGTCAGTACCTCCAGGCGCTCGAGATTGGCGACTATGAGACGCTGCCTGGTTCAATCCAGGCGCGGGGCTTTCTGCGTAACTACGTGCGCTTCTTGGGCCTCTCTGTCGAGGATGCCCTGGCACGTTACGATGCTGAGATCAGCGGTCAGCCGCTGCCGCCTCGTATGCCACAAGTGGCAAGCCCCACCCGGGGAGGGGAGCGCACTTGGGCACCTCCCCCACCGTCCTTGGAACAGGAACGCGTTGCCGTGCGGGCCAATGCCTCTGGTGGTCTTGTCCAGATTCTCGGTGTGGTGCTGCTCTTCTTCGCTCTGGTGGCCGTGGGCAGCTTTCTTTGGTTGCAGTTTGGCCCGGATGATGCGGCCGGCAGCACGGCGGTGCCGACCGTGGCTCTGCTGAACGGTGATGATGTGGGCTCGTTGCAGGTAACGCCAACACCTGTGCCGCAACCCACGCCTTCTTTCCCCATCTTGGGAGATGGTACGGTGCGTATTCGTCTGGTGCCGACTGGCCACGCCTGGATCAGTGTCTCTGCTGATGCTGCAGTGGTCTTTCAGGGAATCGCCGAACCTCAGCAGCTTGTCGAGGCCGTGGCTGAGGAGATTCTTATTGTTTCGACGGGGGACGGCGGTGCATTTCGACTCTACGTAAATGGCACGGACTGGGGTATGCTGGGCGATCAGGCAGAAGTTGTGCGACGGGCGTGGACCCCTCTCGGAGAAACGTCGCTGGAGGATTCGTGAGCAGGCAGACGATCAAAGTCAAGAGGGGCGCTCAGCGCCCCTTTCGTTTTTACATCGCGTCACTGGGGTGTTCCAAGAATACAGTCGACTCCAATTCGATGGGTGTCTTGCTGCAGCGGGCCGGTCTGCAGCCAACGTTGGACGCAAAGTCCGCCGATTTGGTCATCGTCAATACGTGTGGGTTCATCGAGTTGGCGCGTCAGGAGTCCCTTGAGACGCTGGATGACCTCGCTGCTTCGCTCAAGCCCAAGCAGAAGTTGGTGGCGGCGGGGTGCTGGGCGCAGCGCAGCCCCGACTTCCTGAAGGAGGCGGTGCCGCGCATCAATGCACTCCTCGGCACACGCTCCTGGGCGCAGATCGCATCGGTGGCGGATGAACTTCTGACCTCTCCCGGTAAGACGACGCTCTCCCTTGTTGAGGACCGGATGGCGATGCTGCCCGAAACGGTTAATGCGCCTGGCTATGTCGTGTCGGGTCGGAGTGCGTTTCTGAAAATCGCGGACGGTTGCAGTCGTGAGTGCGCGTTCTGCGCAATACCAGGGATCAAGGGACCGACTGTCAGTCGCAGCGTGGCATCGATCATCGCGGATGCACAACAACTGCAGGAGTACGGTGTGTTGGAGATCAACTTGATCGCTCAGGACTCGACCTTCTATGGATATGACTTGGGGATGCGAGATGGTCTGGCTCAGCTGTTGGCAGGATTGGCGGATGCTGTACCCGATATCCCCTGGATTCGGATCCTCTATGCTTTCCCTGGATTCGTCACACCCAGACTGATCTCGACGATGGGCGATCTTCCCCAGGTGTTGCCGTACGTGGATATCCCCTTGCAGCATGCAGATCCGGATGTGCTGCGCCGGATGCGTCGTCCCGCTGATATGGACGATGTACGGCGTACATTGGATAATTTACGTCAGGCCATGCCCGAAATTGCGCTGCGGACGACGATGATCGTGGGCTTCCCCGGAGAAACTGAGGCGGAATTTGCTGCGTTGATGGATTTCGTGGAAGAGGCGCAGTTTGATCGACTCGGCGTCTTCACCTATTCCCACGAGCCTGGAACTGCCGCGGCTGAACTCAAAGATGACGTGCCCGCGGAGGTGAAGCAAGAGCGCTATGATCAGGTGATGATTGCGCAGCAGGAGATCTCACTCCGGCGCAATCAGGATTTTCTAGGGAAGCGGCTCGAGGTGCTCTTGGAGGGACAGGGCGAGGCTCTTACGGTGGGCCGCTCCTATCGTGATGCGCCGGAGATTGACGGGCTGATCCTGATCCCCGAGGCCGTTGACCCGCATCGCTTTGTGACGGTGGAAGTGACAGAGGCGCTGCCGTATGATCTGACAGGCCGTATTGTTGAGGACGGCGACTAAGACGCAGCAAGACAAGGGGGGAGGCCTGGCCGTGCGTAAAGCCGGCGGATGACTTCCAGCAGTTCGTTCAACATCATCGCGGTGGCGCCCCAGATACAGGTTTCCCCGATTCGATAACAGGGAGCGGAGAGCATCACGCCATTTCGGGGCCAATAGGTCGTCTCAAGCGAGCGCGGATCCAGGAGAGCGTTCAGAGGGACTTGCAGCACTCTGTCCACTTCAACGGGGTTTGGGTGCATCGGCGGCAGCACCGGCAGCCATCCAACAAAGTGGTGGACTATGTTCTGACTCGGCGCGATGAAGAGTGGGGTCATCTCTCCCAGAATCTTAATGCCGTGTGTGGAGATTCCCAGTTCTTCTTCGGTCTCTCGAAGGGCTGCAGCAGCAAGTGTAGGATCTGATGGTTCCGCACCGCCGCCGGGGAAGGAGATTTGTCCTCCGTGGTGGCGCAGCCAGGGCGATCGTAGGGTGAAGACTAAGGCGAGCCCGTGAGAGGTTGAGTGGAGCAGTGCCAAAACTGCTGAAGATCGTGCTCCATCTCCGGGGACGGGCTGGGTCTGCCCCATCGCCGGCGCCATTTTCATCTGCGCTGCGGCCCCGGGGAGGGTGCCCCTGAGTGCCTTTTGTAGCTGAAGGATGAGAGGCTCAGGATTGCTGGTATGTCTGATTGGACTTTCCACACATTGATTATAACCTTCAGAAGTAAGGGGGCAAGGTTCGTATGAGTGGGGACTGGCTCCGCAGGGAGGTTCAGTCTGTGGCAGCATCTCAACGGCGTTGGCCCTTGTCCCTCATCCTGCTGCTGGTGCTCTGTATGGCTAAGTCACCGCCGGTTCACTATGAAATGCCCCCTCCTCAAACGGTCGTGACGACGAATCCCAAGGTGGGTGTCCACACGCGACTTACGGACGAGGTCGAGGATTGGAAGATCCAGACTACGCTGTCGATGGTTCGGGAGATCGGGGCGCCTTGGGCTGTCGAGTACTTCCCATGGGCGTACATTGAGCCTGAGCCGGGGCACTTTGCCTGGGACCACACGGATTCGGTGATCGCGCACGCGGAGAACCAGGGCGTGCGCGTCATTGCCCGGCTGGGGATGGTACCGGGGTGGGCACGACCCGCTCCCGACGAACAAGAAACGACATCCACGTACCTGGATGTCGAGCACTATGGAGATTTTGCCCGTTTTGTGGGGACCTTTGTGGCTCGATATCGCGGGACTGTGCACGAGATCATCATCTGGAACGAGCCGAATCTAAGTTTTGAGTGGGGCTATCGCCCTGTGGATCCTGCCGGCTATGTGGAGATGCTGCGCGCAGTCTATCCGGTGGCCCATCGGGCCAATTCGGATGTCGTTGTTCTGGCCGGGGCCCTGGCGCCGACGCTTGAGCCTCCGGGAAGCGCTGCGGGCCTCAATGATCTGACTTTCCTGCGGAGAATGTACACGGCCGGCGCCGCACCTGCATTTGATGCGTTGTCGGCTCATGCCTACGGGCTGGCTTTTGCTCCGGATGTCGCTCCGGCAGAGAATTTGATCAATTTCCGCCGTGTCGAGCTTCTGCGCGAGATCATGGACAGCCACGGTGACGAGGAGAAGCTCATCTACATCACCGAAGCCGGTTGGAATGACCATCCTCGGTGGTCCTGGGCTGTTCTGCCCAGCCAACGAGTCCGGTACACATTGGATGCCTACAGCTGGGCGCAGGAGCACTGGGCTTGGTGTCCCGTGGTCGCGATGTGGGTGTTCCGAACGCCTGTGTTATTGCATAACTATCAGGACTATTATGCGTATGTGACGCCTGATTTTCAGGTGCGTCCGATCTATGCGGCCGTTCAAGCCTATACCGGCAATACGCCTCTAGACTAGGGACGTCCGGTGCCTGGAAATGGTGTAGTTCTTGGTATACTCGTATGTGGCGCGTGAGCATGTTTGATGAACTTGAAGACACTGAGGCTAGAGAATGAACCAAGCAAGTTGTCTATTGTGGTGCCGGCGCCGACTGAGTTCTCTTGCCGGCCTAAGCTTTCTGCTGGCAAGTCTGGTGGCGTGTTCCCCCGGAACTGTCCCGGAATGGTTTTCCGACCTGCAAGGTCTGATCAGCCCTCTCCCTACGCCCGTCCCCACGTCTCTGCCTATGCCCCAGCCGCTGCCTACGCATACTCCACTACCCACGACCGCGCCCGTTTCGCGGGAAGTGAACCTGACGCTATGGGTCCCCGACATTCTCGATCCTTTTGCTGAAACAGATGGTGCGGAGGCTTTTGGGACGCAAGTTGCGGACTTTGACCGCGCCTCCCGCGAGATCAACGTCGAGGTACTCGTCAAGAAGGGGACGGGTGCGGGCGGGCTCTACGATCTGCTCAGTACGGCTTCTCGTGTTGCCCCTGCGGTCGTGCCGGATCTGCTGATTTTGGATCAGCAGGAGCTGCTTAAGGCTGCTCGTGAGGGATTGATCCAGCCTCTGGATGACTATATGCCGTCAGATGCCGGGTATTTTCCCACGGCTCTGGCGGGAATGGCAACTGAGGAGGGCCTTTGGGCTTTCCCGTATGTGGCTACCGCAGAGCAGATGGGCTATCGTGCGTCGGTGACTGCCACGGCGCCGATTACGTGGACTGGCGTGTTGAGCCAGTCCTACTCACTGGTGCTCCCGGGCGCCCCCTCAGATGGTCTGGCCAGTGATGCGCTGCTATCGATATATGTCGGCGCAGGGGGGCGTGTGGCGGATGATAAAGGCCTGCCGACGCTGGATCGGGCCGTATTGGAAAGAGTCTATGGATTCATTGTGGACTTGCAGGACGTGGGGTTGTTGGACGCCGAGCAGCTACTCGGTCTGACGGACACGGCGAGCTGCTGGGCCGCACTGCTGGCGGGTCAGGCGCAATTGGCCCCCGTCTCGGTGAGTGCCTATTGGAATCCGCGTTTGGCAGCTCTTTCTGGGACGAACGAGTTGTCGGCCCCGGAGGTGCCGGCCATGCCCACCGACGTCGTTCTACCCACCTGGGTCCCTACGGAGAGCGGCGCTCCGATCACGATATTGCATACGTGGGGTATTGCTGTGGTGACGGACGATCCCGTGCGTAAGGAAGCTGCTTTGGAGCTGGTTCGCTGGTTGGTCTCGGCGCAGCGTATGGCTGATCTGACGCGGACGGCCTCGCTGGTCCCGACACGGCACCAAGTGGTGGAGACGTGGGGACTGCCGCGCGATGAAGAGGCCTTTATCATCACACTGCTGGAGAGCAGTGTGTCGCCGCCTCCGGCGAGCGCAGAGACCGCGGTACGGCGCGCACTACAGACCGGGTTGACCACGATTCTGCAGGGCGACGCCGTTACGGCGGAAGTCTCAGCCAGCCAGGCGTTGGCCAATCTAAGGAGATGAGCGCGTTGTCTCACTCAACTGATCTACAGATGCAGAGGCGGAGATTGTGAGCGACGAAGCTGCACGGATGTCGCTGCGCCGCGATATGGCGCTGATTCGTGATGCAGCCCTCAAGGCAGTCGATCCCTTCGCCGCTGTACTCCGCCACCTTCACCTCGAAGGTGGCTTGCTGCATGTGGGGACGACGACGTTGCCCATAACGGTTGCTGCCGCAAAATCTTCGCGGCGGGTCTTTGTGCTGGCCGTAGGCAAGGCTGCCGTCCCGATGACCGCTGCCGCGTGCCAGGTCTTGGGAGATATCCCCGTCGAGGGCGTGGTCGTGACGAAGTATGGCCACGCGGCGAGCCACGAGTTGCCCTCCACGTTGGAGGTCGTAGAGGCTGGCCATCCCGTTCCTGATGTTGGCGGGGTACGGGGCAGTACGGCGTTCTTGCGTTGCCTCAGGCAGACAACAACGGACGATTTGGTCCTGCTGCTGCTATCCGGCGGTGGTTCTGCGCTGCTCCCCGCGCCTTCCCCGGGTGTGACGTTGGAAGATCTGCAGGTCACGACGGACCATCTCCTGCGGTCGGGTGCCAATATAGTGGATCTCAACATCGTGCGGAAGCACCTTTCCTCCTTGAAGGGCGGACAGCTGGCGAGGATGGCAGCCCCGGCGCCGGTTATCGCTCTTGTGCTCTCAGACGTGGTGGGCGACCCGATGGATGTGATTGCCTCCGGGCCGACAGCTCCAGACCCCACAACGTTCGCACAGGCCTGGGATGTGGTCGAGCGCTATTCCCTGACTGATGTAGTGCCCAAGAGTGTTTCGGCACATCTCCAGGCCGGTCTGCGCGGTGAGGTGCCGGAGACCCCTAAGCCCGGAGACGGCCTCTTCGATCGAGTGCACAATGTGATTGTGGGGTCGAATGCACTTGCGGCGCACGCTGCAGTTGCCGAGGCTGAGGCTTTGGGGTATGCCGGCTTGCTGCTGACGACTTTCATTGAGGGAGAGGCGCGAGAAATAGCCAAGGTCGCCGTGGCGCTAGCCAAGAGCCTCAAGGCAACGGGTCACCCCGTCTCTCTGCCTGCATGCCTTGTGTGGGGAGGAGAGACAACGGTGACGGTGGCCGGGCAGGGGAAGGGCGGTCGTAATCAGGAACTTGCGCTGGCTGCTGCACTGGGACTGGAAGGGATCGCGGGGGTGGCTGTGATGGCTTTGGCGACCGATGGGACCGACGGCCCCACAGATGCAGCCGGCGCCGTTGTGGATGGGTCAACAGCCGGTCGGGCCCGCGAACGCGGTTGGGACCTGCGCGCTGCGCTACACGATAACAACGCCTATCCGCTGCTGGCTGATGTGGGGGACTTGCTGCTGCTGGGGCCCACCGGCACAAACGTCAATGATATACTGGTGCTGTTGGCCCTCTAGTCAATTCCTTGCTTTTTGATCCTCCCTCAGGTATGATGACTCAGTTTGTCCGTCAATAATCTATTTTGACAAGGAGCGTTTCTTTGCAGAGATTATTGGTCACCGGCGGCGCGGGATTCATTGGATCTCATCTGGTGGATGCCCTGGTTGACGCGGGGCATGAGATCATTGTTCTGGATGACCTCTCCGTAGGGAAACGACACAACTTCGCGCATCATCTCGGCAATGCTAGGTTTCAGTTTGTCGAAGGCTCCGTGCTCGATGCCCGCCTGGTGGGAGAGTTGATCGCGCAGGTCGACGCCATCTATCACTTAGCTGCGGTCGTCGGTGTCAAATACATCGTGGATAACCCAGTGCGCGGAATGCGGGTTAATATCAGGGGGACCGAGAACGTTCTGGAAGCCGCCCAACGGACCGGGGCCAAGGTGCTGGTCGCGTCGAGTTCCGAGGTGTACGGAAAATCCACACAGGTTCCCTTTAGGGAAGAGGACAATGCTCTGCTGGGGGCGACCTCGGTGCCACGTTGGTCCTATGCGCTTTCCAAGATGCTGGACGAACATCTGGCCTTTGCCTACACGCGTCAGACTGGCCTTCCGACAGTGGCGGTGCGGTACTTCAATGCCTACGGGCCCCGGCTGGATCCCAAGGGGTACGGCAGTGTAATTGCGCGTTTTATGACTCAGGCGCTGTGTGGGCAGCCCTTGTCTGTTTATGGCGATGGGTTGCAGACGCGGTCATTCACCTGCGTCGAAGATACTGTGCGCGGCACGATTGCCGCGATGATGTCCGATAGGGGTGTCGGTCAGGCTTTCAACATCGGGTACCCCATGGAAGTCACCATTGTCGCGCTGGCTGACCTTGTCCGCGATGCGGTCGGGACCGGGGTGGACGTGACCTACATTCCCTATGAGCGCGCCTTTGGAACCGATTTCGAGGAGGCTCGGCGACGGTGCCCCGATGTCTCTCGAGCTCGGGCTCTTCTGGGGTTTGAGGCCTCGGTCTCTCTTTCTGACGGTCTGCCGGCCACGGTTCAATGGTTCAAGGAGCATCGCGATGAACTCAACTCGGCTTAGTCAATTCTGTGATCGTGCCCTGGAGGCTGGATGGCTTCTGGGCGTGACTATCACGCCGGTCTTCTTCAATGTCTACTCGAGCCGTGTCTTCGAGCCCGACAAGCTCACCACGCTGCGTGCGCTTGCTACCGTTATGGCGGTGCTGTGGTTGACGCGCTACTTTGAGGAACGCACGCATGGCGGGACGACGCTGCGGTTCTCGATGAAGACCCCGCTTGTACTCCCTGCCGTGCTCACTATGGTGGTCTATCTGCTTAGCTCGTTGACCTCACTGGTGAGATTCACCAGTATCCTGGGATCGTATCAGCGTCTTCAGGGGACATATACGCTCTTTGGCTACCTGGTGATCTTCTTTGCTATTCTCACAGGGCTGCGCACCCGCATACAGCTGAGCCGTCTCATCACGGTTCTTATCCTCAACAGCCTTCCGGTCTCCCTCTACGGGATTGTCCAGCACAATGGACTGGATCCACTTCCCTGGGCCGGTGATGTGACGAGCCGTGTGGCCTCCAACATGGGCAACGCCATCTTTGTGGCGGCCTATCTGATTATGATCGTGCCATTGACAGGGGCGCGTATTGTCGAGAGTTTCGGCGACATACTCAGGCGTGAAGAGGCCCGCGTCACGGATGTGCTCCGTGCCTCCGGCTATATCTTCATCTTTGCTGTGCAACTGCTGACGATCTGGTATTCACAGAGCCGTGGTCCGTGGCTCGGCCTTGTCGCGTCAGGCTTCCTCTTCCCCTACCTTGCTCTAGTTGTCCTGCAGCGGCAGCGTGCTGCAGAGGACGGTGCTGGCACGATTCGTGATCTCCTTAAGGGATTTGCCTTTGGCCTGGGCAGTCTGGCTGCAGCCGGCACGCTGGCGGCCCTTGCCTTCTGGGCGCTTGAGGGGCAGTTGAGGATTTACGTCGCACTGGGGTTGGCCTTGCTCGCTTTCGGCGGCCTGTGGCTCTACTTCATTGTTGAGCGCAAGGGTTGGCGGTGGCTCTGGATTGGCTGGGGCAGTGTCGGTTTGGTGGCTGCTCTGGGCCTCGTTGCGCTCAACATGCCGGGCCCTCTGCAGACGCACGCGCGCAAGGTGGATGTCCTTCAACGTTTAACGACGATTACCGAGTTGCAGTCAGGCACCGGCAAGGTGCGTGGCCTGATCTGGCAGGGCAGCGTTGATCTGGTCTCCCCGCACGCGCCGCTTTCCTATCCCGATGGCTCATCCGATCGGTTCAATCCGATTCGTCCTCTGGTTGGATATGGTCCTGAGTCTATGTACGTGGCCTACAACTCCTTCTATCCCCCCGAGTTGGGTCACTACGAATCGCGGACAGCTTCTCCTGACCGATCCCACAATGAGACGTTGGACTCGCTGGTCATCACCGGAATCCTCGGGCTGGCGGTCTACCTCTTCACAATCATCAGTTTCTTCGGTTGGGGATTCCATTGGTTGGGCCTGTTGAAGTCGCGCCGGGATCTAATTGTCTATCTCGCGCTGGACATCGTGTTTTCCGTGGCCTTCTTCATTATCGGCTGGCAACTGGAGGGCGCTTATCTCTTCGCCGTCGCGATCCCGTTGGGTGTGTTGGTCGGCACAATGGCCTACCTCACGCTGCAGGCGTTCCGGAGTTTTTTCAGCAGCTCTCCCGCAGAAACTGCGGAGGCTAAGGATCCGGCTCCCGCAGTCCACCCCCACGCCGTGCTGCTTATTGGGCTGTTGGCCGGTGTCATTGCGCACTTCGTGGAGAGCAACTTCGGGATTGCCATCGCTGCCACCCGTACAACCTTCTGGGCTTTTGCCGGTCTGCTTGTGGCCCTGGGCCTGACCTGGATTCCAGGTAGTCCCAAGTTTGACCAAGATGCAGGTCGGGGCGGGTCGCGCGCATCGGCCGGACGTCGCGGCCGGCGGCGCACCCAATCCAATCGCGGTGGCACGTTCCTCGCGCCGTGGTCTGCCGCCGTATCTGCGTTGGCTCTGGCGGCGCTCTTCCTGCTCGGAACACTCGAATTCGACTTCATCAATAACCCCAGCCGTTTGAGCAGTGCCGGTGAGATTTTCGTTCGGTCCCTGACGATGAAATACTACCCGACACCGACACGCGCCTACGGCGCCTTGATGATCTTCGTCTTCACCTGGGTACTATTTGGCATCATCGGCCTCTGTGAATTCGATCGAGGAGGTCTCTTTGATCAACATCGGGGCCGCCGTTGGCTTTCGGCCACGGCGCTCTACGCCGGCATCACGCTGGTCGGGTTCTTGATCTTCGGCACCATTGTTGCCGGTCACCAGGCGATGCTGACGCGAATCCAGATAACCAGTCTGGATGAGGTCGTGGACGTAGCCGACACGTTGAGCGGTCTGGTGGGGCGTTACTACGGACTGATCCTCGTGGTTCTCGCCGCGATGGGCCTGGTTCTGGTTCGCGAGGAACCCCGACCACGCCGGTCTGCCGGCATCGCGGGACTCTCTGTATTGGTGGTCTTGTTCTTGGTGAGCATTCCCGTCATCCGTAACGGATGCTATAATCTGATCCGCGCCGATATCATCTTCAAGCAGGGCGGCGCCTTTGCCAACAGCAACTCGGTCAGCGAGAAACAGGTGGGCATTGAGCACTTCGAGCGCTCGATAGCGTATGCCCCGCATGAGGACTACTATTACTTGTTCCTGGGCAAGGCCTACCTCGAGTTAGCGCAGGGCCTGGGTGAGGAGACGTCTGCCGATCAGCGTGAGGCTATTTTTGTCAAGACCGAGGATGTGCTCACTGCGGCACGCGAGACCAATCCGCTGAATACGGATCACAGCGCGAACCTGGCCCGCTTCTACAAGTCTTGGGCGGCCCGTGTGGCAGCTGATCTGCGCGCCGAGAATCTCGGGGAGGCAGAGATTGCCTCTCTGCAGGCACGGCGCCGGGTCTTGCTCCAGCAGTCGCTGGAGAACTACGAAATCGCACTCACTCTCAGCCCGCACAATCCGATTCTGTGGAATGAGCTGGCGCAGCTCTACGCGATAGATCTGGGTGATCAAGCACGCTTTGAGGAGACAATCGCACATTCTCTAGAAGTCGACGAGGACTTCGAGCAGACCTGGATGCTGCTGGGGGATCTGGACAGCTCTCAGGGTGATATCGATGGGGCTATTGAGGCTTATCTACGATCTCTCGAGATCAAGAACAACTGCACCGTACGGCGTGTGGTCGGCACGCTCTATGCGCAGCAATCCCGCTGGGATGAGTCTGCGGCGTTCCTGGAGTCGTCGGTGGCCGAATGCGAGACGGCCGGGGATCTGTGGGAGATGTATCGTATCTTGGCGATCACGTATGCAAATCAAGGTGCGGTGGCGCAATCGCTGGAGACAGCCGAGGTCTCTCTGGGCCTGGCGCCGGCAGACCAAAAACCGATGATACAGCAGATGATCGATCAGTTGCTGGGAAGTGAGTCCCCAGTTGAGGAAGACCCGGCGACCGGTGTACCCTGATGGTCGAGAAGTCCGGCCGTTTCGTGAGACCCAACGAGCACTTGCGGGGCGATTTCTGCCTGTAGACTAAAGCGTGGAGTACCGATGACTCTGGACATCACGACCTACCTGATTGTTTTTGTGGGCGCATTGCTCCTGGCTGTCATTGGGACGCCGCTTTCCCGAAAGCTGGGGCTGCGGCTGCACGCCATAGATCAGCCTGACCCCAGTCGCAAGGTGCATACGGTGCCGACGCCGCGGATGGGGGGCGTCGCGATTTTCATCAGCACCCTGGTTGCCGCAGTGCTCTTGCGCGGCGTCTATAGCGAGTTGAGCGGCATCCTGGTCGGTGCGACCCTGATGTCCTTCCTCGGCTTCTGGG
>JAGHDT010000244.1 GCA_021159805.1 Anaerolineae bacterium | reverse complement strand
TCTCTCTTCTAGCTGTTTCCTGCTACTCTTCAACTGTTAAGGTGCACTGCTCTGCAGGGCCTCCCCCACAGCTCGTTCAGCATTCTATCACAATCCCTCTTTCCGTCAAGGGCTATCTCCACACCCTTCCATATCTTTGCTCTCCATCTGAATCGCAGCGTTCCGGGATCTAGCCGGCGAACAGAGATAGTGGATTGCAGCATCCTGCTCGTAGTGTGCCCGGCGCAGACCATCGAAAAAAAGCCTCCCGGTCCCACGCGGGGCGAAATCACACCAGAGCAGCCACTCCTGTCAAGGGTTTCGTGAAGATGGGCTAGCTCTTGCGTCAGGCCAGAGCCAGCAACCGCGCAGCATCCGCCCTGGCAAAGTGACGTCGATACGCTGCCGTATCGTCGAGCACTTGACTCAGCGCAGCATCCGCTTCAGCCAACGCAGCCGAGTCCAGTTCAGCTTTCTCAACAGGTGCCAGCACTATCATCTCACCGCGGTCCTCGACGAGAGCGCACAACCCCTTTGCCGCCAGCCACTCAACCCCTACTCTCACCGCATGCTCCCGATGTCCTGTTAACGCAGCCAGTTCGGGCACACTCGCAATCCCATCCCTAGAACGCAGGATCGTCTTCACGAAGCGGAGCAGAAAGCCCAGAAAGGCCCTCTTGCTGTCCAAACTGCGCTTGTCCCCCATCAGGACCACCCGCTGGGGTGAGGTGCGCCTGAGCACCAGACGCAGGATATCCACGCTGGGGGGACGGCTCCAGATCACCAGCGTCTCTGCCGGCTGGAGTTGATGCCGAGGCTGACCCATGCCACCCTCCCAACCCAACCCCTCGGCCCAGACCGAGACAGAGGCGGCCCGACCGGTCTCCTCGCGCAGCAAACTGGGCAGATCTCGCTGCGCTCGAACGTCGACGATCTCCAAGGAAGCCGGAGCACCCTCCGGCACGGCCACGACATCAGCACCCTCTGCCACGCGCGTGGCCTGCCACACCAGCTGTTCAGTGGTTCTGCCCCGGAAATGATTCAGTCCAAGCGTAAATGCTAGGTCAAAGGGCCCCTCCGGCAACAAGGCCTCATCCCAGTTCCACCAAACAACATCGCGCCGTCTCTCCCCGCTGTCCTCTACCGTCACCCGAGCGTGACGCCTGGTGCGGCCAAGCGTCCGGTGTCCCACAACCTTCACGTCACGTGTCGCCAGAACCAGCGGTGGGTTGCCGCGCCCGAATGGAGCAAGGCGTCTGAGATCCGCCACCAGCTCCATCGACAACTCCCCCAGTCCCACATACCCGTCTATCTGGAAGAGCTGCTCGACGGTCCTTTCTGCCAACTGTCCCTCGACCGCCCTCGAAACCCCTCGCCGGAACGCATCGATGCGACCGGGCTCGATTGAGAGTCCAGCCGCCATTGCGTGCCCACCGAATCCCGACAACATCTCCTTCTGCGTGGCGATGGCCTTGGTGATGTGGCAACCCTCAACAGAGCGAGCCGATCCCCGCGCATCCTCCCCCGGCACCATTGTCAGAAGTATCACCGGACGTTCATAGCGCTCGACCAGCCGGTTGGCCACGATACCAATGACACCGGCGGGCCATTGCGGGTCGCCCATGACCAGAGCTGCACTCTCCAACAGCTTGGGGTCCCGTTCCAGCTTCGCTTCAGCCCCAGCGAAAACCTGGTCACACAACAACCTACGCTTCGCATTGAGCGACTCAAGCTGGGACGCCAGAATCCGCGCCCGCGCTAGGTCCTGGGTCGTGAGGAACTCCACAATCACATTCGCGTCATCCAGCCGACCCACTGCATTGAGGCGTGGCCCCAGCCCGAAGCCAATGTCTTCCTCAGTCAGAGCCCCCAGCGGGATCTTGGCTAGACTCATCAGCTCCTGAAGCCCCAGCCGCGACGTCTCGCGCAGCACCTGGAGTCCACGCTGCAGCAGATAGCGGGTGTCGCCGGTCTGCACCGCGACGTCGGCCACAATTCCCAACGCGACGAGATCCAGAAGCGCCGTCACCGACTCAGGTCGGCCCGCCCGGGCATAGAGGGCCTCAGCAACCTTGTACGCCACACCAACGCCGGGCAATGACGCCAATGGGTGATCCTCGGGCAAGCGGTGGGGGTTGACCACGGCGACAGCGTCAGGGAGCGTCGACGTGAGTTCATGATGGTCGGTGATGATCACATCCACACCCCGTGAGTGCGCGAACGCCACGGCCTCGTGTGCGTCGATGCCGGTATCGCAGGTGACGACCAGATCAATGCCTTGGGCGAGTTCCTGCGCCAGCCACGGCACCCGCATCCCGTGAGATTCCGTATCTCTGACCGGAATGTGATAAACAACATCACCGCCAAGGTCACGGAAACACGATACCAGGAGGGTCGTCGACGTCTGACCATCAACGTCGAAGTCGCCCCAGACCAAGATGCGCTCGTGTCCATCCAGCGCTTGCTGGATACGGGTGACGGCGTCCGCCATACCCGGCATGCTCTCTGACGCTGCCGGCAGATAGAGATGCGCGTCCAGGAAAGCCTGCGCCTCAGCCACTGTCGGCTTCCCCCGGCGCACCAGAGTTTCGGCGACCAGCGGATGCCCCCCGATCGCCTCACGCAGCGCTCGGGGAACCGATACCGACTCAGGCTCCCGCCACCGTTGTGTCATAGTCACTCCCAACCACGCCGTAACCAACGATCGCCAGCGCTAGCGCTGGCGATCGGCAACCTCAAAGCCTCAGCCACAATGCTGACCGAGGCCTTGCCGGCCTCTGTCAGATCAACATCCATCCATCCCGTAGAGAGACTCCTGCAAGTCCATTCACTCTCTCCGTGACGTACCAAGGCCAGCTTGTACAACTCACTCCCCTGAGTGGCTCTCAGACCTTCTTCAAGCCAACAAGGCTCCGCACAGTGCTGATGACAGCTAGGCGCCGAACTTGGTCAGACGGCCGGCGTTCGCCATCATCAGAGGCACTATGTCAAAATGCCGAATATGGCCCAGTCCACCGTGCATGCACGGTCGCTCACCAAAAGCCTCGACATCGTCGGGACGGATGTAATTGGACCAGAGTAGCACCGGCACCTCGTGCCAGGAATGGGCCTTGAGCGCCCACGGTGTGCTGTGGTCCCCGCTGATCAGTACAACATCCGGATTGAGGGCCAGGATCTCCGACAGTGCCGCATCCGCTTCCTCAATCACGTGGACTTTGGCGTCGAAATTGCCGTCCTCACCATAACTGTCGGTCTTCTTGACGTGGAAGAAGAAGAAATCATATTCATCCCAGTGCTTCTTGAGCGTCTCGACCTCGCTCGCGATGGTGTCTCCCGTCGGTAGAACGTCCATGCCCACCAACCGGCCAATCCCACGATACATCGGGTACGTAGCGATAGCGCCCAGTTTCATCTTGTAGATGTCATTCATCTTGGGGATCGGAGGAACCTTGGCGATGCCGCGTAGGTTCATACTGTTAGCCTTGGGCTCGTCAGCCAGGAGCTTACGAGCCTCTGCCAGCCACATGTTGAGCAACTCCGCGGACCTCTCGGCCTCCGGTCGAAGTGCTTCAACGGGCAGCGGAGGAACGCCGGTCATCTGAGGATCTGTCTCGGTCAGCCCGTCAGCGATGCCCTCCCCGCGCAGCACCAACACGAAGCGGTATTCCTTAACGACCTCGACAAAGACCTCAACACCCGGCAACTTGATCTGGCGCAGCTTCTCCACCAGGCGCGTCCCAGTCTCAGTGGGGATGCGGCCGGCCCTACGGTCCAGGATATTGCCATCAGCGCCCACAGTCGCGAAATTCCCTCGTGCAGCGAGATCGTTGGGGCCAAGGTTGAAGTCAATCCCCAGTGCCTCAAGCACACCGCGACCGATCTGCCACTCAATAGCATCGTAGCCAAAAAGCCCCACATGGCCGGGGCCGCTGCCAGGGATAACGCCGGGCCGCACCGGGGTGCTCAGGCCAACAATGCTCTTCTTCGCCAGCGCATCCAGATTCGGCGTGTGTGCAGCCTCCAGTTCGGTCAGGCCATCGGGACCGGGCAGGCCGCCAACGCCATCCATGACCATCAAGACCATCTTGGTCTTGCCTGGGA
>JAGHDT010000404.1 GCA_021159805.1 Anaerolineae bacterium | reverse complement strand
TCACGCTACAGCCACGCACGTTGTCCCTTGACGATAGTTGGGATGTGATCATCGTGGGGGGCGGGCCGGCGGGCTGTACTGCGGCAGCCGCCGCTGCGCGGGAGGGTGCAAGGACGCTACTGATTGAGGCGACGGGCGCCTTGGGCGGGATGGGGACACAGGGCCTGATACCGGCCTGGTGTCCGTTCACCGACAAGGAACGCATCATCTATGGCGGCATGGCCGAACGCGTGCTGCGCGAGACCATGGCCGGGATGCCGCACGTGGCGCCGGATTGGCTCGATTGGACGCCCATCGATCCTGAACGTCTCAAGCGTGTATACGATGATCTGGTTACCGAAGCCGGCGTGACGGTCTTGTTCAACACCTTTATGACGTCGGTCGATGCGACGGCGGACGCGTCCACGGACGGCGAGGTCCGGACGCTGGTTGTCGCCAACAAGTCGGGACTCACTGCTTACCGGGCCAAGGTCTATGTGGATGGCACTGGGGATGCTGATCTGGCCGTATGGGCCGGTGCGGCCTATGAAAAGGGCGACCCCGAGACCGGGGAGTTGCAGCCTGCGACGCACTGCTTCACGATCTCAAATGTCGATATGTATGGTTACCTCTATAGGGGATCGATTCGGTTCGGAGATGGTGTGCACATCATTGATACGATCCTGGCCTCTGGGAAATATACGGAGATCCCTGACACGCACGGCAATAACAATATCATCGGCCCCGGCACGATCGGGTTCAACTCGGGACATCTCTGGGATGTCGATAACACCGATCCTTTCAGTGTGTCGCGTGCGATGATGCAGGGGCGGAAGATCGCCGATGCCTTCCAGCGTGGGCTGGCTGAGTTCTTCCCGGAGGCCTTTGGCAACGCGTTCCTGTCACAAACGGCCACACTGATGGGGATCCGCGAGACGCGGCGCATCATCGGGGACTATGTACTCACGCTGGATGACTACCTGGAGCGCCGCAGTTTCCCCGATGAGATCTGCCGGAATGCTTACTATATCGACATCCACAACACGGTGTCGGAGATCGAGAAGATCAACGACCCGGAGTGGATGGCCTCGCACACGTTCCACTACGGCAAGGGTGAGTCCCACGGTATCCCTTACCGGTGCCTTACGCCGAAGGGTATCAAGAATGTGCTCGTCGCGGGCCGTTCTATCTCGACCGACCGCAAGGTCCAGGGCAGCACTCGCGTCATGCCGGTCTGCCTGGCCATGGGCGAGGCCGCGGGCATAGCAGCGGCTTTTGCTGCAGCTGCGTCCGAGTCTGATGTCCACGCGGTGGACGTCGATCGCCTGCGTGCCCGGCTCCGTGAGGAGGGCGCCTACCTTCCTGACGTGGGGGAGTAGGAAGTGGCTTGTGACTCAAGACTTTTGACTCCTGACGTCGGACTTGCGACCTCATTCCGTCCGCCAACGTGTAACGTTCAACCTGTAACCTGTAACTATCCCTTCAGGAGGATCTGATGCGCGCAATCATGGTGATGTTCGATTCCCTCAACCGTCACATGCTCCCGCCGTATGGCGCGGAGTGGGTGCATGCGCCCAACTTCGAGCGACTGTATGAGCGGACGGTGACGTTTGACAACAGCTACGTGGGCAGTATGCCGTGTATGCCCTGCCGGCGTGAGTTCCACACAGGGCGGTACAATTTCTTGCACCGGAGTTGGGGCCCTCTGGAGCCCTTCGATGACTCGGTGCCCGAGATTCTGAAGCAGAATGGGGTCTACACCCATCTGGTGAGTGACCACTACCACTACTGGGAGGAAGGCGGCGCGACGTACCACACCCGCTATACCAGCTACGAGGCCAGCCGCGGTCAGGAGGGTGATCCGTGGAAGGGTCAGGTTGCAGATCCGGAGATCCCTGAGAGTCTGGGGGGGCGCACTGACAACAGTTGGCGCCAGGACTGGGTCAACCGGGGCTATATGGACAAGGAGGAGCTCCAGCCGCAGGCCAAGACCTTCGAGATGGGGCTGGAGTTTATGCGCACCAACGCTGATCAGGACAACTGGTTCTTGCACATTGAGACCTTCGACCCGCACGAGCCCTATTTCACGCAGCAGCACTACAAGGACCTCTATCCTCACGACTACAGCGGCCCGCACTTCGACTGGCCGCCCTACCGTGAGGTCCAGGAACCGGCGGAGGCGGTGGAGCACATGCGCACGGAGAATGCGGCGCTGATCTCGATGTGCGACGCCTATCTGGGTAAGGTGCTCGATCTGATGGATGAACAGGATATGTGGGACGACACACTACTGATCGTCTGCACAGATCACGGGTTCCTGCTGGGCGAGCACGACTGGTGGGCGAAGTGCGTGCAGCCGTTCTACGGAGAGATTGCGCATACGCCGCTCTTCCTTTGGGACCCGCGCACTGGACGCAAGGCCGAGCGCAGCCAGGCCCTGGTGCAGAACATCGACTGGGGCCCGACGCTGCTGGAGGCCTTCGGCGTGGCGCCGACGCCGGACATGCAGGGCATTCCGCTGACGCACTCTGTGGCATCTGAGGTGCCGCTCCGTGAGGGTGTGCTCTTCGGCCTCCACGGAGGTCACGTCAACGTCACCGATGGGCGCTATGTCTATATGCGTGCGCCGACCACCGCCGAAAACTGGCCGCTCTATGAATACACGCTGATGCCAACCCATATGCGCCACACGTTCGATGTCTCTGAACTGCAGGAGACCGAGATGGCGGTGCCCTTCGACTTCACCAAGGGCTGTCCGGTGATGAAGATCCCGGCGCGCGGCAGTGGCTGGACCGATATGCATCGTTTCGGTACGCTGTTGTTCGATCTGCAGGACGACCCCAAACAGGAACACCCGATCGATGATCCCGAGATCGAGGCGCGCATGATCCGGCTGATGGTGGATCTGATGAGGGCAAACAATGCCCCGGTGGAGCAGTTCGAGCGATTGGGTCTGACTGTCTGACTGTGGGTGTCGGTCGGATCTTGAGACGCGAGCTATGACGACGTAGCTCGCGTCTTTTGACGTAGAACTCACTCACTTGGGTAGTCGTGCTTGCGAGGGCCTAGCCATAGTCTGTACTATACAGAGCTTTCGCTGAATCTTCACAGGGGGTCGACAGGTCAGGCATCTTCCCACTGGGTGCACTCAATGGGGATGCCCTTGCGCAAGTTGCCAAAGCACTTGACGTCACAGCGGATACAGCGTACGATGGCGTCCTCCTGGCCTTTGAGCATCTTGATAGGCCAATCCGGGTCAGCGATCAAACCGCGACCGATGGCCACGAGGTCAGCGCGGTGCTTGTTCAAGACTTCAAGGGCACGCGAGCTCTCGTCTAGCTCGTTTACGGCAACCACAGGCACGCCGAAGCGTGTGAAGGGCGCGGCGCGATCACCGGCTTGTTCCACGCTTGCGGGGGAGATATCGAGAATATCAACACCAGCATTGACCAAAGCCTCGGTCAAAACCAGGCTCTCGTCAATGCCATAGCCTTCGCCCACTGGTGTGTGACGGTAGAGCAGTAGCATTGTGTCCGCACAGATTGGGCGCACGGCCGCCACAATTCGCAGGGCCAGGCGCATCCGATTTTCCAGACTCCCGCCATAGGCATCCGAACGCGTGTTCTGGATCGGAGAGAAGAACCGATTGAGCAAGTAGCCGTGCGCGCCGTGGGGTTCTACACCATCGAAGCCCGCTTCGGCACACTGCTCTGCAGCCCGGCGATAGCGGGTGACTAATGTGTCAATGTCGTCAGTGCTCATAGCGGCAGGGGCGAAACCTTGACCCCGGGTACCTGGGAAAAGTTGAATGGCGATCAAGGCACCATGTTCGTGGACGGCGGAGACCAAGGGCTCAAGATCAGCAGCGGTGAACTCCTCGCCGAAGCGATCAACTCCGGTCGCCTCGACTATGACCAAACCCACGCCACCCTGGGCGTGCCGCGCATACCATGCTACGCCCTCCGGAGAAGTCAACGGGCGAAGCTGCACCATTGGCGGCATAACGATACGGTTGCGCAGTGTTTTGCCGTGCACAAACAGCGGTTGGAACAATGGGGACAGGTCTGCAGTTTCAGCACTCATAATAGATGCCCTCCTCGGTCATCCAGTTGTTTGTGGTTCAGAAATCGTGTAACCAAGTATCTCTATAGACAAGACAAAGTATACTCGGGAAAAAGGAGATGCGGTAATGGGCACAAATGGGAAGCTACAATCTCTTCAGCATGATGAACAGCCTGAGCTGGAGATGGCGCGGCGGGCCCGCGATTTCCGTCAGGAGATGCAGCACCGGCGGAGTGTGCGTGACTTTTCCGACCGGCCGGTGCCGCGTGAGGTGATAGAGGAGTGCTTGCTGACCGCGGGCTCTGCACCCAGCGGAGCCAATATGCAGCCTTGGCACTTTGTGGCGGTCAGTGACCCGGATGTGAAGCGACAGATCCGTGAGGCAGCGGAGCGGGAGGAATACGCTTTCTACCACGGCCTGGCCAGCGACGAGTGGCTGGCGGACCTGTCTCACCTGGGGACCCATGTTCAGAAGCCCTTCCTGGAGCAGGCCCCCTACTTGATCGTGGTTTTCGCGCAGCCCTACGGCCTGCTGGTGGATGGCGGCAAGAAGAAGCACTACTACGTCCGCGAGTCGGTGGGGATCGCCACCGGGATGCTGGTCGCAGCGCTTCACCACGCTGGCCTGGTTGCATTGACCTACACCCCGACCCGGATGGGGTTCTTGCGCGATCTCCTCGGGCGCCCGGAGAACGAACGCCCCTTCATCGTGGTGGTCACCGGATACCCGGCGGATGGAGCCAAGGTGCCCGATCTCCAGAAGAAGGGGCTGTCGGAGATCGCCACGTTTGTGGAGTGATGGGTGCGTCGGACCTTAGCCGGTTTCGTGCGTTGGCGGCGCCTATGCCAAGGTTGCTGTATCCTGCGTCGGCTGTCTGGCCTTCAAATCCTTGATGGCGAAGGGTAGATACGGCAGCCAGACCGCGAGCAGGGCCACGTTGATGAGGGCCACGATCACTAGAGCGATGATGTGCGGAATGCCGAATAACTCGAAGGGTGCTCCACCGTACTCCCGGCTGAAGAACTGGTCCATGGGTCTGGCGCTCCTGTGAAAGATACCGGTAATCATAACCTTGGGCTGGGTCTTTGGCTATTGGGGGGCAGATGTCGACCTTGATCAGGGGAATTGTGATCGGTCTGTCGATCGCGGCGCCGGTGGGACCGATCGGCGTGGTCTGCATCCGCCACAGCCTGGCGGATGGCCGTGCCGCGGGTCTGGTCTCCGGCTTGGGCGCCGCGACCGCCGATACGGTCTATGGAGCGATCGCTGCTTCTGGGTTGGCGATGATCTCGGATGTGCTGGTGACGCAGCAGTTCTGGCTGCGCCTTATCGGCGATCTCTTTCTCTGCTATCTGGGCGTCAGCACCTTCTTGGCCCAGCCCGAGCAGGATGCGGGCGCCGCCGATGGAGGCGGGCTGGCCAAGGCCTACGTCTCGACGTTCGGCCTGACGCTGACCAATCCGATGACGATTCTCTCGTTCGCTGCGATCTATGCCGGGCTCGGGCTGGGGGGCGGAGAGCGTGACCTGGCTGATGCCGGCACGATGGTGCTGGGCGTCTTTCTCGGATCGGTCCTTTGGTGGTCTGCATTGAGTGGCGGGGTCAGCCTCTTCCGAGCGAAGTTCACGCCGGCCAGTCTTGTGTGGGTCAACCGCATCTCGGGAGCGGTCATCCTGGTGTTTGGTGTGGTCTCATTGCTGAGCGTCCTCTAGTGTGCCATTGCCGGCCTGGGACCTCGATCAGCTCGGTCTCTGGCAGCAGGAGTGTCTGTTTGTAGGCCAATAGGTTGGGAGGATTCACATGAAGCGCATCTACGTGATCGGCGATAGTATCTCGATGCACTATGGCCCCTATCTGGAGACCTACCTACGTGGCAAAATGTCCTATGCCCGCAAGAGTGAGTCGGAGGCCAACGCGCTAGATCTTGACCCACCGCAGGGTGTCAACGGCGGCGATTCGTCTATGGTCTTGGCCTTCACAAAGGCCAAGGCTGCCGCGACGGGGTTTGACACAGACTGGCTCCTTCTGAACTGTGGCCTATGGGACCTGAGAACCGATCCGCAGAGCGGCGCGAAGCAGGTGCCGCTGGATCAGTACCGGGTGTACCTGCGCGAGATACTTGCCATAGTGCGCGAGCAGGGCATCACGCCAATCTGGGTACGCACGACGCCCTGTGATGAGGCGGTGCATAACAGAGAGGATTCGGATTTCTACCGATTTTCGGCGGACGCCGTCGCCTATAACCAGGCAGCCGACGTGATCATGAAGGTTCACGGTGTACCTACTATTGACCTGTATTCCTTCACGCTGAATCTGGGTGAAGATCTGTACTGCGACCACGTACACTTTCGTGAGCACATCCGGGAGAAGCAGGGCGCCTTTATCGCCGGGTGGCTGACGGCGTGGGAAGCCGCCCTCGACGCGTAGGAGGGATGATGATTGATTGTCGGGTTCTGCTACAAGGTGACATCCTCACGCTGGAAACGGGCTGGATCCGCCGGCAATACCGGTGGAACAACGGCAGGCTCATCAGTCTGCGGATCGAGGATGTCGTGCGCGGGCACGGATGGGGTCTGGCGGGCGAAGCGCCGGATCTGGCATGGATCGGTGACGGCGCGGGCACAACCGGGCTCCTGCAGGTGACGGAGCAGGCGGCCACCTCGACCACGCCGGGCCACGTGCGGGCCGAGGTGCTGACCTCAAGGGGAGATCTGGAGATCAAGCGTCTCTTCCGGCTCTATCCGAACTGCCCGGCGATTGCCTGTGACATCTATCTGCGCGGGACGGTGCCCGCGACGCGAGCGCCGGGGCTTGTGGCGCTGGCTCTTGGCCCAGGGGCAGCGATGGAGCGTCTGGCCTTGCCCGGCGTCCACTGGCGCGCACGAGCGGTCGAGTTCTTCGACGTGACCGACCACAACAACACGTTGGTTCGCGAGGAGCAGCTCCTCCTGTATCGGGCCGAGCATGCATTCTCGGGCAACCTGCTCTTTTTGGACGAGGTCTTGGAGGATCGCGGCTTGTTCATCCTCAAGGAGTCCCCAGCGGCGCATGCGCATCTGGCGTACCCCGGATGTGATTTCGTCGTCAAGATCGGGGAGGTGAGCGCCGTAGGATTAGGTGTCGGCCCTGGTGATGTCAGCCCGGGAGCCTGGACGCGAGCGTATGGGGTCGTGACCGGTGTGACCGGTAGCGGTGAGCTGGGCCGCCTGGAGGCGGTACGCGCCTACCAGGAGCAGATCCGCAGCCACGCGCCCGGGCGTGACGAGATGGTGCTGATGAATACCTGGGGCGATCGCGGCCAG
>JAGHDT010000031.1 GCA_021159805.1 Anaerolineae bacterium | reverse complement strand
GCCTTTTGCGGTGGCGCAGCCTGAGGATGGTGACGCGATCATGGGCGATGGGGTGGTCAATGGGTATGGAACGATTGACGGAAGAAGGGTCTTCGTCTATGCCCAGGACTTCACCGTGCACGGCGGATCTGTCTCGCTGACCCACGCACGCAAGATCGTGCAGGTCCAGGAGATGGCGACGAATAACGGGTTCCCGATCATCGGACTGTTGGACTCCGGCGGTGCGCGGATTCAGGAGGGCATTCTGTCACTTCAGGGCTACGGCGAGATTTTTCGTCAGAATGCGCTGGCCTCAGGGGTTGTGCCCCAAATATCGGTCATTATGGGGCCGTGCGCCGGCGGTGCATCCTACAGTCCGGCACTCACCGACTTCGTCGTGATGACGGACAAAAGCTCGATGATGTTCATCACCGGACCGGATGTTGTCGCGAGTGTCACCGGTGAACAGATCGACCTCGAGGGGCTGGGAGGCGCGCGGGTGCACGCCAGTCGGAGTGGGGTGGCGCACTTTGTTGGGCGGGATGAGGCCGGGTCTTTGGCCTATGTCCGCAAACTCCTGGCCTATCTGCCGGCCAATAACATTGAACCGGCGCCAGCAGTGCTGCCAGTCGACGATCCGCTGCGGGTTGAGCGCCGGTTGAATCACCTGGTGCCCGCAGCGCCCAACCTGCCTTATGACATGTACGAGGTTATCTCGGCCGTAACGGACCTGGGGAGTTGGTTCGAGGTGCAGTCCAGTTGGGCGCAGAACGTGATTGTCGGTTTTGCGCGGTTGGATGGTCAGTCTGTGGGCATTGTCGCGCAGCAGCCGATGGTGTTGGCTGGTGCGATCGACATCGACGCGTCAGATAAAATCTCCCGGTTTGTGCGCTTCTGTGACGCTTTCAATATCCCGCTGGTGACCTTTGTCGATTCACCCGGCTTCCTCCCGGGGGTCGCGCAAGAGCACGGCGGCATCATCCGCCACGGCGCCAAGATCATCTACGCCTACGTGGAGGCGACTGTGCCGAAGATCTCTATCGTGACGCGCAAGGGCTATGGTGGCGCGTACATTGTCATGAGCAGCAAGAGCCTGGGCGCCGATGTGCATCTGGCGTGGCCGACTGCCGAGATCGCTGTGATGGGGCCGGAGGGCGCGGTGAGTGTCCTGCATCGCAAGGAGTTGGCTGTCGCAGAAGATCCCGAGGGACGCCGGGCGGAATTAGTGGCTGACTACCGCGAGACCCACGCCAATCCCTATTACGCGGCACGGCGCGGAATCCTGGATAACGTGATTGAGCCGGCACGGACGCGACCGGAATTGATCGCTGCATTGCGCGCGGTCCGCGAGCAGAACCGGCCTGTGCCTCCCAAGAAGCACGGCGTGATGCCGGTCTAGGGCGCTGCTGTGAACACGACTCTAGCACAGGCGCTCCAGCTGACTGTGCTGGGTATGGGGATGACATTCGCGAGCATCGGAGTGCTGGCTCTGGGGATGCTGCTGCTGACGCGGATGGCGGGAGAGAAGGACAAGGCCGGCACGCCGGGCGGCACGCTGGGCGGCACGCCGGATGGCGGTGAGATAGAGACGACTGAAATGGCTGAGCGCTCTGAGGTAGATGGGCCACCTGGTGAGGCCGCGGCCCGTGCTGCGGTGGCAGCTGTAGCTGTGGCGCTGGCCAACCGCGCGCCGGCGACCCGCGGTGCGGCGCAGGCTGCTGCAGCCGCTGTAGCTGTGGCCCTTGCCGGGCACGGGTCGGATATTATACCCCAGGTCGAGGTCTCTGCGGTGGATGCCTGGGATGGCTATGTCCGCAGCGGGCATTTGTCTCGTCGTGCCCGCTATGATGCTCGCCGGGTGCGGGGCTGAGATGGCCGCACACCGGAACCGTTTCTGAAGCAAGCTGAGGTGGCTGATTATGCCGAACTACCGTGTGACGATCGAAAGCCGAACTTACGAGGTCCAGGTTCCTGATCCTGGCGAGCGGCCTGTGCGGGCCATCGTGGATGGACAGGTATTTGAGGTCCACATCCAGCCTGAGGCTACGGTCAGCGCCCCGACAGTGGCAGAGATGGAGCTGGCGCACATACCGGAACGTGTGCAAGCTGTGCCCGCAGTTACGGCCGTGGCGCCTCCTGCGGCAGCGTGGTCGGCAGTGGCCGGCAATGGTGAGGTAACCGCTCCTCTGCCGGGGACGATCGTCAGTATCAGCGTGGCGGCGGGGGATACCGTTGAGTATGGCCAGGAGCTATGTGTGCTTGAGGCCATGAAGATGAACAACGCGATTCGCTCCACACAGGTGGGGCAGGTGACCGAGATTCTAGTAACTGTTGGCCAGCGGGTGCAGCACGGCGAACCGCTGATTGTGATTGCAGAGGCATAAGATGGGCTTCTTGGATGCTGCGAACGCGAACTCTTCGAGTTCGTTGGATCGGCCTTCGCCCTTGGCCAGCCAGATCGAGAGCCAGATGCGCGATCTGGATTGGACCCTGGCGCATTTTACTTTTGTTGCCAATGTGACCACGCTGGCAGCCGGGTGTGACATTGCGCATTCTCCCACCATGTCGGTGGCCAGCTGTCGGGCACTGCCTACGCTCGGACTGGCCTTTGCGGGTGAGTCCTCCGATCTGTTGGCAACCTACGCAACCTTCTTGGCCGCCTCAGGAAGCGCTGTGTCGTTGTTTGTGAGTGAAGAACAACGACAGGTGGTGGAGTCCGCGTTTGATGTGGAGAGCGTGGAGCCCAATTGGCAGATGCTCTATCGAGGCGCCCCAGGTGATCTTGACGCGGGTGCGGCTGTTGAGTTGGTGGGGAACGATCTCTCTGCCGCGCAGTCTCTGGCCAGGGCCGAGCGGTTTGAGCTGATATGTTTCTCAGATCAGCTGGTCGGCCAGGGTCCGGGTTACGGCATCTGGGAGCGGGGCAAGCTGGTCGCGATGGGCATGACGACACTCGTCCTGCCAGGTGCAGCTCAGATTGGGAACATCGTCACGTGTAGTGAGTACCGACGCCACGGGTATGCCTCGGCAGTCACCGCAGCGGTGCTGAAGGACCATCTCGCTCAGGGACGCAGTGTCTTCGTGGTTGTGGATCAAGCCAACAGCGCGGCCATTGCGTTATTCGACCATCTGGGGTTCACGCGAGAACGTCCGATGTACGCGATGAGGTGCGTGCTGCGTTAGCACTCTGGCCCCATAGCTCTGGTCAGACTGCCGCGATCCGGTTACGGTGACCTCTGGGGTGGATTCTCAGGAGGTAGTTTGAACGCTATCGATCTTGGTGATCTTGCAGCCGGTCTGATTGCTCTTGTCGACAATTGGCCGAGCCTGATCATGATGGGGATCGGCGGGCTTCTCATTTATCTCGCTATCACCAAGGAATACGAACCGCTTCTGTTGCTGCCGATCGGCCTGGGGTGCATCATCGGCAACCTACCTCTCTCCGCGATGGTGGATCCGGCAGAACAGGGGATGCTGACGATCATCAAGAAAGCCGGCGTTGACACCGAGCTCTTCCCACTGCTGATCTTTATCGGCGTGGGGGCGATGATGGATTTCCGCCCCTTGTTGGCCCAGCCGCTCTTCGCACTACTGGGCGCCGCGGGCCAGTTCGGCATTTTTGCCACGCTCATCCTGGCGGTTCTCCTGGGCTTTCCGCTGAATGAGGCGGCCAGCATCGGCATCATCGGCGCGATCGATGGCCCAACCAGTATCTACGTGGCGAATGAGCTGGCACCAAACATGCTGGGTGTGATCTCGGTGGTGGCCTATTCCTATATGAGCCTGGTGCCCATCATCCAGCCCCCCATCATGCGCCTGCTCACGACGCGGGAGGAGCGATTGACCACGATGGACTATGCGCCACGTCCCGTTTCGAGGAGTACGCTAATCCTTTTTCCCATCATCGTTACCATTGCCGTCGGCATTCTGGTGCCCAAGGCTGCGCCCTTGATCGCCTCTCTGATGATTGGCAACCTGCTACGTGAAGCCGGTGTGGTGCCCCGGCTGGTCCACGCTGCTGAGAACGAGATTATCAATATCACCACGCTCTTCCTCGGCTTGGTAGTCGGCAGCATGATGACCGCCCAGAGCTTCTTGCAGTGGGATACGCTCAAGGTTTTGATGCTGGGACTGTTTGCCTTCGTACTGGATACCGCTGCCGGCACGCTCTTCGGCAAGCTCCTCTATGTGCTGTCCGGCAAGAAGATCAATCCCCTGATCGGGGCCGCAGGTATCAGCGCCTTCCCGATGGCCGGGCGGTTGGTACAGCGTGTGGCGCAGGAAGAGGATTTCTCCAACTATGTGTTGATGCACGCGATGGGGGCAAACACCGCCGGTCAGCTAGGCTCTGTCATTGCCGGAGGTGTCTTGCTTACGCTTGTGATCCCAATGGTGGGACTGTGAACCAAGAGTAGGGCGTAACTTGCGCCCCTACTTGCTCTATGGGTCTTGTATGGGATCGGTTCTACGGTCTCTTGGGCTGGAACCGGACGCAATCTGTTTGGGTCCTCCCTTCCCGACCCTCATACCGGGCCTCCAGTATTGTGACGCTCAGGTGAGCGAGGAGGTTCTATGGGCAGAGGCTGGGTTGTGGTTGATGCAGATCGGTGCAAAGGATGCGGGCTCTGTACCCACGTTTGCCCGGTTGAGATCCTCAAGCTGTCTCCTGATACGTTCAACGCCAAGGGGTACCATCCCATCACCGTTACCGATGTTGACCAGTGTATTGGATGTGCCTCGTGCGCGACCATCTGTCCGGACGTTGTCTTCACCGTGTACCGCCGCCGGCGCGTGCTCAAGCAGCCTGCGCCGCAGCCGGAGGGATGACCATGACAGAACAACTGCTTAAGGGCAATGTGGCGTTTGCAGAGGCCGCGGTGCGCAATGGGCTGCGGGCCTACTTCGGCTATCCGATTACGCCGCAGAGTGAGGCGTTGGAGCATCTATCAGGCCGGATGATCGAAGAAGGCCGTGTTTTCTTGCAGGCCGAGAGTGAGATAGCGGCCATCAATATGGTCTACGGTGCGGCGTGCACCGGTGTGCGGGTGATGACCTCGACGTCAGGCCCAGGGCTGGCGCTGATGGCTGAAGGTCTTTCCTACATCGCTGGCTCCGAGGTTCCCGTCGTCGTGGTCAATATGATGCGCGGGGGGCCAGGTCTGGGTAACATCCAGCCCTCGCAGGCGGACTACAACTTTATGACCAAGAGCGCGGGCCACGGCGATTTCCATCCTCTTGTGCTGGCACCGGCCAGCATTCAGGAGATCATCGATATGGTCGGGCTGGCCTTCGAGCTTGCCGAGAAATACCGCACCTTGGTGATGATCGCCGGCGATGGCAGCATTGGTCAGATGATGGAGTCGGCTGAGTTGCCCCCGATGCAGCCTGTGCGCGATACGGTGCCCGAATGGGCTGTGAGCGGCGCGAAGGGGCGCGAGCCGAACGTTGTCACGTCCCTTTATCTGGGCGCTGAGAAGCTGGAGGCCTTGAACCTGCGGCTGCAGGCCAAGCTGGCCGAGATCAAGCGCAATGAAACGCGATCCGTCGAAGTAGCCACCGAGGATGCTGATCTGCTGCTCGTCGCCTACGGTACGGCAGGTCGCATCTGTGTTTCGGTCCTGCGAGAGGCGCGCAGACAGGGTCTCAATGTGGGTCTCTTCCGCCCGCAGACGCTGTGGCCCTATCCGGAGGAGCGACTCTCGGAGCTTGCTGATCAGGTCAAGGGGATGCTCGTCGTGGAGATGAGCGCGGGCCAGATGCTGGAGGATGTTCAGCGTGTTGTGCAGGGGCGTGTGCCCATTCGCTTCCACGGCCGCATGGGCGGCGCGATCCCGATGGTCGACGAGATCCTCGTGGATGCAGAATCGCTGGCAAAGGAGATAGGGCAGTGGTGAGAGAATGCAGATTCAGCGAATGAAGGAATGGCGATGGCAGCATCCCACGTCTGTATTCGTGATTCTTTCATTCTCTGTTCTACTGAAGGAGTAAACCATGACACTGATCAAGACCGAGATTCCCGAGGGCATGGAGCCGATCTACAGCTATCCTGAGTCTCTCACCAGGCTGAGCACGCACTACTGTCCGGGCTGTGTCCACGGCATTGTCCACCGGCTGATAGCTGAGGTCCTGGACGAGTTAGGCGTACGCGAGAACACCATCGGTGTGGCCCCGGTTGGCTGTTCGGTGTTGATCTACAATTACATCAACACCGACTTTGTCGGGGCTTCGCACGGACGCGCGCCGGCGATGGCGACGGGTATCAAGCGCATCTACCCCGACAAGGTCGTCTTCACATACCAGGGTGACGGTGATATCGCCGCAATCGGCACCGCTGAAATCATCCATGCTGCCAACCGTGGTGAGCTGATTACCACGGTTGCCATCAACAACGCGATCTATGGGATGACCGGTGGGCAGATGGCGCCGACGACGCTCCCGGGTATGGTCACGACGTCCACGCCGACCGGTCGGGACTGCGCAGTCGCAGGCTATCCGGTCAAGCTTTCTGAGATCCTGGCGCAAACGGCGGGTGCCGTCTACATCACGCGTGAGTCAGCTACGGACATCGTCGGCATTCGCAAGACCAAGAAAGCGATCAAGCGTGCCTTCCTCGCTCAGATACATGGCTTGGGGTTTGCTTGCGTCGAGGTCCTGGCGACCTGTCCCACGAACTGGAACCTCGATCCCTGGGAAGCTATGCAATGGTCCAGGGAGCACCTGGGTGGTTTCTACCCGGTTGAGACCTTTAAGATGACCGACGAGGTCAAGGCTCTCAAAGTGTGATTATTGCCTCACGCAGAGGTGATCTATAGCAGGAGATACACATGCGACATGAAGAAACTGTCTTCTCCGGTTTTGGCGGCCAGGGAGTGCTCTTCGCCGGTCAGTTGCTCTCCTATGCCGGGATGGCTGAAGGACTGCACGTGACGTGGATTCCATCGTATGGTCCCGAGATGCGCGGTGGGACGGCGAACTGCACTGTGATCGTCTCTGAGGAAGAGATCGGTTCACCCATTGTACACCACCCCTCCGTTGCCGTCGTTTTCAACAGCCCGTCAATGGAGAAGTACGAGTCCTTGGTGAAGCCGGGGGGGCTCCTGTTGATCAACTCCTCGCTTATCGAGGCCGAGAGCCGGCGTGATGACATCCGTGTGGTCTACGTGCCGGCCAGCTATTTGGCGGGTGAGATGGGCAACGTGCGTATGGCCAATATGATCCTGCTCGGGGCCTTCGTTGAGCTTACGGGTCTCGTCTCGCTGGAGACCGTTATGGCCCAGCTCGATGAGCATCTCTCACAGCGCCAGCGCAAGTGGCTTGAGCCAAACTATGAGTCCCTACGGAAGGGGACGGCATTGGTGCGCGCGGCTGCTTGAACAGACGGGGAGACGTTTGAGGGTTGTCACGTTTGAACGTTTCCGTGTTGTCTCACATCTATGGCGCAGAGTCGGGCCTACTCTGACCGCCACACACACGGGTTCTCATAGAAGCTAAAGGAGATCTCAGGGAAGGTGGTCTGTAGCATCTCGGTGAACCGCCGGAGCCCCGGGTTCTCACTGAGTTCGTGGCTTGTCTCGATCATCGGGATGCCCACTTCCTGCGAGAACCGGAACCCATAATTGTCCGTTTCGCCTGCAATGAAGACGTCGCAGCCCTGTTGGATGAGGCTTTGCTGGTAGCCCACATTGACGAAGAGCCCGAGGCCGCCCCAGGGTAAGCCAACACGGTGCACAATCTGGTCCATCCCCTCGGTGGTGCTGACTCGCACCGCCGGCATAGCCAGGCAGGTTTTCACGTGGGCCACGAGGTCAGCAAGTGGGGTTGGCAGAATCTCAAAGACTTTGACGAACCCTTCAGCCATGACAGGCTCTCCCAGTTCCAGTAAGTCGGCGAAGTCATCGAAGATGCAGATCTCATCAACCGAGCTGTGCAGTCGCAGAAACGTTGTGTCAAAAGCCTCTAGCAGTTCGCGGCGCTGGCGGTTTGTCCGCCACATTTCCCATCCCTGCGGCAGATTGGGCGCCTTTGGCGCGTTGTAGGGGAAGAAGAGGCTCTCGTGTCCGATGAGAAGCTCGTGGCCGGCCTCTCCTGCTTCACGGATAGCGTCCGGTGAAGCCATCCAGCACACCGTCACACCGTTGATCCGGCGATCACGGTCCCCGTTGAGGAGCCATTCTTCTCTGCCAAGGGCGTGACCCGTGAGACGCTCTACATAGGCGATCAAATCGCTGACTGTGGTCATGTCTCGCTCCTTCCAATGCTCTTGCCCTGCTATCCTGCTCTTCCTCAGCTGGGTTCTTCGATAATCTCAGACCTGAATACTGGCTGCAGTAGGAGTAAATGAGAAAGGTTGAGGAGAAGCCCATGATCGCCAGGAAGCCCGCGATCCACACCACGGCCAGATTTCGCTTCCACGATCTTGTCGCGCGCATGCTCCGGTTCGTCCAAGG
>JAGHDT010000556.1 GCA_021159805.1 Anaerolineae bacterium | reverse complement strand
GCCCAATAGATCATCCCGTGGTCGTCCACGTCGTGATAGCCATCCCGCGCCGTCTTAGCGCGCGTGTGCTCCAGCTTTGTCCGCGATAGCGCGGCTATCCTCCGCTGGTAATCAATCGCCTGTTTCGTCATGGCACTATGAACACCTCTACGCACTCTGACCAACGAGCCCTTCTACGACTGCGGCACACATGTCACCCCTTGATGGCAAATCCCTGAACGCCTTCGACGAAGTAGTCCTGAAGCCAAAGGAAAAGAAGAACCGTAGGCAAGCTCGCTGCAACTGCCAGCGCAAATGTGAAAGGGTAATCCGTGATAGCAGTGCCGGGCGGCCATCCCTTGAGAGAGGCTCCTGTCAGCAAAGCCCGCTGCACACCCAGAGCCATCGTGTAGATATCAGGATTGCCGGTGGTGGCAATCAGCGGCCACTGATAGTCATTCCACATCCCCACAGCCTGAAAGAGCACCATCACGGTGACTGTGGGTTTGAGCATCGGCAGATAGATGTTCCACATAATCTGCATTGTGTTGGCCCCGTCAATCCGAGCCGCTTCCTCGAAGTCCTCGGGAATGCTGTAGAAGGTCTGCCGCATCAGGAAGACATAGTAGACGTTGACCAGGCCTGGGATCAGCAACGCCGGCCACTTGTCGATGAACCCGCTCCCTCCCTGCCCCAACCAGTTGTTGCCTCCGGCTCCGGGAAACCTCGCCAGCATAATGTAAGTCGGGATCCAGAAAACGATGCCCGGCAGCATCATGGAGCTAAGGAGATAGGTAAACGCTGTCTCCCGACCTCGGAACTCCAGCCGAGCGAAAGCGTACCCGGCCAAGATCGCCACAATGCCCGGAACTGTGATGTACCACACAATGCGGATCAGCGTGTTCTTGACCCACAGAAGAATCGGGAAACTGGCCTTCGCCATGATGGTGTAGTTCTCGAGATACAGGTGCTTGGGGATCGGCAGAATCGGACTGCCGAGGAAGTCCTCGATATTGCAGAAGCTACCCAATACGGCAAACAGCAGCGGATAGGCCATGATCACACTGCCAACAATCAGGAGGACGTAGATGAAGGCGCGCCCTGGCTTGAACTTCTTCTTGTTAGTATGCATCGCCCGCCCCTAATCCTTGCCTAGCCGGCCGCGGTTCATAATCCGCATGTTAGTAATGCTGAAACCCAGAAGCAGAATCGCCATAACCATCGATCCCGCGCTGGCCAAGCCCATATTCGTGTTGACGAAGGCGTCGTTGTAGATCTGCAATAGCATCACATTCGTCATGTTCCGCGGGCCGCCTTTCGACATCAGCAACACGGCCTCAAAGATCTGGAAGCTCCCGATCATACCCGTCACCAGCACGAAGATGATCATCGGCCTGAGCAGTGGCACGGTGATGCGCAGCAGCATGTCCTTGGCTGAAGCTCCATCGACCATCGCTGCCTCATAGATCTCACGGTGAATGCCCTGCAGCGCGGCAAGAAACAGAACCACCGGACCACCCACGCCACGCCAGATCGAATAGAGAATAATGAACGTGCGCATCACGTCGGATCAATCGTCCACACCACGATAGGGTAACCCAAGAGCTTGAGGATCTCATTGAGCACACCATCGTAGGGCGAAATGAAGGCAAAAGCTACCTGGGCAGTGACAGCAGATGAGGTCAGCGTTGGGATATAGAACAGCGCCCGGAAGATGCCTCGCCCACTGACCTTCTGATTGAGCAACACAGCGATCATAAACGCCAAGGCAGTCTGGAAAACCAAACCAAAAACAGCAAACAGCAGCGTGTTGCTGATGATAAGCGGGTACGGTGGCTTCACGTACTGTATGTAATTCCGCAGCCCTACCCACACCGGAGCCCCAAAGATGCCATTCCACTTGGTAAAGCTGATATAGAGGTTCGAAATAACCGGCAGCAGGAAGAAGATCGAGAAATACAGTAAGATCGGGGTCAGAATAAACCACGCCTCTCGAGTCTCACGCCGACGGATGCCACTCAGCGGGCGCCTTTTCTTGCGACCAGGTTGAGAGTGCAGAACAGAGGAAGTAGTCGTCATAAATGGCTCCTTGAAACCCTTGCACGACCAGACCTACCAGTCACTGACAGAGGCAGGGGGCGGTTGCCCACCCCCTGCACTCGCACAACTAATGGCGCCTAGGCGCCCATCACATCATCGGCCTGCTGCTGGGCCAGGCCCGCCAGCTGGTCGAGTGGATCATCGGTGCTCAGAACACCGGTCATCAGATCGTTGTAGACAGTCCACAACTTCTGCGGATCCTGACGCCACTGCGGCAAGATACCCAGATCCGCCGTGAGAAGCTCGTGGATGAAGGCCTGATCGGCGTCGCTGGCATCCGGCTGGAGCTTCTCCAGAGCGCTCCGCGTGGAGGGCATACGGCCCAGCAGGGGGTTCACCATGTCCTGCACCTCATCCCGCGTGAAAATCTTAATCCACTCCGCTGTAGCCTCCGGGTGCTTGCTACCCGTGAGCACGGCATTGATGACATTACCCACGACGACGCTCGCCGGTTTGCCGTCCTTGGGGATCGGCACGCCAGAATACATCGCGTTGTCCAAGCCGGAATCCTTCGCCCACTGCACGTGCCAGGAGCCGCACATCTGGTAGGCGGACACACCCTTGAAGAGCTGGCTGTAGACCTGGCCCTCATCCGGGT
>JAGHDT010000270.1 GCA_021159805.1 Anaerolineae bacterium | reverse complement strand
GGCATGCCACTGTCTGAATCACGGATTTCTCGGATTGACGGATTGCACGGATGGCAGCCCGTCGCTGATGTAGCATATGTAGCACAAGCTGTTAGCTTGTGGTCTTGCTGAAGGGACGCACTCAGTTTTGCACCGTGATGTAGTAGGAGGCAAGCCGGCAGCTTGCGCGACGCGTGGTGGGCTACAGCGCTTATGGGGGGCATGCCGCTGTCTGAATCACGGATTTCTCGGATTGACGGATTCCACGGATGGCAGCCCGTCACTGATGGCCTGTCCTGGAAGCCCTCAACCTGTGGCTCAAATGGCAGGCTTGGTGTCCGTCAATAGGCTGTACCCATAGGGCTTGGATGGTGCGCTTGCGGGACTCGATGTCCTCGGCGAGGGTGTGGCTATCGTGGATGATGTCCTGCAGTGTCATCCGTGATTCAGACCGCGCCACGACACATCAAGCTTGAGTACACGTACTGGGGCGGATGCAAACTAACAGTTTGCACAACACACTGCACAACACACTGCACAACACACTGCACAACAACCTACGACCTACGCTGCTCCTTGTAGTATGTATAGTCCCCGGCGTACTCGGTGAGGGCGCCGTCCTCCAGGTCGACGATGCGGGTGACGATTCGGTCGAGGAAGTAGCGGTCGTGCGAGATGACAAGGACCGTGCCGACGAAGTCGTCCAGGGCCTGTTCCAGCACCTCGCTTGAGGGCAGATCCAGGTTGTTGGTGGGTTCGTCGAGGAGCAGGAAGTTCGCCCCGGAGAGCATCAGTTTGGCCAGTTGCAGCCGGCTGCGCTCGCCGCCCGAGAGCGTCGACACGGTGTCCCGCGTGCGGCGGTAGGGGAAGAGAAAGCGCCGCAGGAAGTTGACCGCTGCGTGCTCGGACATCGACTTGGCGTCCCAGATCTCCTCGATCAACGTGCGCTTGGGGTCCAGCGTCTCGTGCTCCTGGGCGTAGGTGCCGATGCTGATGCTGGGGCCGATCTTGATGACGCCTGATGTGGGCTGCTCCTGCCCCAAGATGCAGCGGAAGAGCACGCTCTTGCCCGATCCGTTGGCGCCCAGAAGGCCCACGCGTTCCCCGCGCCAGATCAGCAGGTTGAGACCCCGCAGGATCTGGTCGTCGTCGAATGCTTTGGCCAGCCCGTTGATCTCCAGTACCTTGTTGGAGCCGCGCCAGCCGTCGAGGCTCAGGCCCATCCTCTCCCGCTCCAGGATGGGCTTGTCGATCTTGTCCATGCGATCCAGCATCTTTTGGCGCGACCGTGCCTGGCGGATGTGGCGCTCGTTGACGACGATGCTGGCCCAGTACTCGAAGCGCGCGATGGCTTCCTCAATGCGCTTGATCTCCTTCCTCTGGGCCGTGTAGGCCTGCTGCTGCTTGAGGAGGCGAAGCTGTTTTTCGGTTGAGTAGGCTGAGTAGTTGCCCAGGTAGAGCGTCAGTCTATGATCCTCAACTTCGGCGATCCGGGTGACGGTCTCGTCGAGGAGATACCGGTCGTGTGAGACGATGACCACGGTGCCCGGGAAGGTGTTGATGAAGTGCTCGATCCGCGCCTTGCCGGCCAGATCCAGGTGGTTGTCGGGCTCGTCCAGGAGCAGCAGGTCACAGTCGGTGGCCAGCAGCTTGGCCAGCCCCAGCATCTTCTTCTGCCCGCCGGAGAGGACGTCGACGGGGAGTTGGTGGTCCCCTTCAGCAAAGCCCACAGTCTGCAGAGCCTGCCGGCAGCGGCTTTCGTAGCGGTAGCCGCCGTGCTTCTCGAAGGCCTCCTGTTCACGCGCGTGGGCCGCCAGGACGCGCTCGAAGGCGACGGCGTCATTGGTGACCGCCGGGTTGCCCATGCGCGCTTCCAGCTCGCGCATCCGAGCCTCGATGCGGTGGAGTTCGGCGTTGGCTTCCAGGGCGACATCCCACACGGTGCTGCCCGGTGTGAAGTCGGGGGCCTGCGGCAGATAGCCGATGCGCGTTTGGTGCCGGATGATGGTGCCGCTGTCCTGCTGCAGTTCACCGGTGATCAGCTGCAGGAGCGTGGACTTACCGGCGCCGTTGGGGCCGACGAGGCCGATCTTCTGACCTAGCTGGATCTCCCAGCTGACGTTGTCGAGGATCAGCTCCGCGGCGTGGTGAAACCGGACCCGGTCAATATGTATCTGGACTGCACTCATGGTTGGGATCTCCTGTGTGTTGGCGCCGGAGGATCGCACCGCGGCTATTCAGGAGAGGACGTGCAGGATCGGTCCAAAGGAAAAGCCGCAGGCGCGAGCGCGCCCACGGCTCAGTGTTTTCTTACAGATCTGTCAACGAATGAGACTTGTCGACGGACAGCGACTCAGATCGTCATCTCGTTTACGAGCGCGCACCACTGGAGACGGTGCGCGTCTGCAGACGCGACGACACCCGGGATCATCAAGAGCGATTTACCTAGACTGAACAAGATCATCGGCTAGTCTCTGTCCTTTCGTTCGACAAGTATACCACAACTGCCTAGGGGTTCAACTCGAGCACCGGGAGCTCGATCAATGGTATCGGCTTCAGCAGGAAGAACTTCCTCTCCATTGCACTCCTCGCCGTGTTGACGAAGACCTCTTTCCCGGTTGCCGTCATTGCTTGCGGGCCAGCGTCGAACCCCCAGAGGATGCGCTGGACGTCCTTTTCGATGATCTGGTAGTGCGTAGCGTTGTTGCTCTGGCGGCCGATGCCAATGATGCCGGCGATCGGGTTGGGGTAGTAGATGGCGACGAAGTTGCTGTTGCTGTTGTAGAGCTGAACGATGTGGGTGCCTGGAATGCTGACATCGTTGGGCTCGTTCCATACCGTGTCGTCTGTGTCCATCGCGTAGACATCGCGCCCGGAACCCGTCCACCCGTGCCCCCAGCCGATGGGGTAGCCGAGCTCATCGAAGAAGGAGGAGCCCCCTTTGCCGAGGCCGACGATTGGTATACCGGTATCCTCGAGCTTCTGCGCCTGCGTGCCAGCGTTGTCACCCCAGCTGCTGCCCGAACCCGTGTCCGGCCCGATCAGGATCAGCCGGTAATCGTCGAAGTTCGCTGCCAGGATCGAACTCACCTTGATGATGTCGAAGTCAAAGCCGTTGGGGTCCAGCAGTTGCTTGTACTGTTGCGCCAGCGTCAGATCGGTGTTGTAGATGTAGACGGCTTGGCTGATGCACTCCAGCGTAAAGGTCGCCTGGTTGGAGACGAGCGAGTTGGGGGCGGTGATCCGGAGGCGCATCCACTTCTCGCCCTCCGAACTTAGCGACCAACTCGTGTTGACGCTCTTGGTCCCGGCGCCGGCGAAGTTGACGGTCTGTGAGGCTACGGCGTTGCCATCGCTGCGTTCCCAGGCGTATTCGACGGTGCCGGCGCCGTT
>JAGHDT010000395.1 GCA_021159805.1 Anaerolineae bacterium | reverse complement strand
CTCGAAAAGCTTTGGGATCCGAACGCGATGCCGCTCTCGCTCCGATTCCTGCTCGAGAACGGCACGGACGCTGCGTGGCGCGAGGCGACGGTCACGCTGACGTGCCCCGAGGGCTGGCGTGCCCAGGGGCGACAGCCGCGCCACTGGACGCGTCCGACCGCGCTCCACAGCGAGGCCACGGTCACTCTGAGCAGGGTGGACGCACGAAGTCGGACCGTGGCGCCCTTCTGGGTCCAGTGGCCCAGCGATTTGTCGCTTGACCTAAACTGGCACGAAGCAGGGATGGTGCCGTTCCACATGACTACGCAACCAGGTCCGGGGCTTACCTTGTACGCCACGAACATCGACGGGCCCCTCGAGGTAGCGTTCGACGTTCAGGCTGAAATTCTAACAGAGACGGGAGAAACGATTCGACACCGGTTGTCGGTACCTGTTATAGTCCGACCTTCATAGCACGCAGTAGTGGCGTAGTCTATAGGCAGGGCGTCTAGGCCGGATGCCCTGCTTTTTTGTACCCTGGAGAAAGATACGGTCTTGCCCCGAAAAAGCGGACACTCAGACAAGGGTAAAGCACACTGAGGGAGAGGAGCAAGATCATGAGAGAACGGCGCAAATACACGGCAGAGCTCAAACGGGGGGCGGTGGAGTTGAGTTGCGTGAGTGACAAGACGGTGACCCAGATGGCGCGTGAGTTACGGATATCGCCGAAGCTGCTATATCAGTGGCGCCGAATGGGCCGTCGATTACTGGTATGCTTATTGGCATCTCTATTGCATAGGGGAAAGGCCTCAAGAGCAGCTTGTCATTCCACCGAGTCTTGCTGTTCATCGTCTGACCTATCTGCCTCCGACTCAGGGAGAAGACCACCTAGTAACGCTGGATCTGTTTGGAGGATACCGGGCCGTACGGGGATAGTCCAGCACGGCGTGAAAACACAAAGGCTATGACACTGAGCGCGATCGCACAGATTCCGTAGATCCAGGGCAGCGGCAGCACGGTCACGATCGCGTAAGCTACGAAGGGGCCAAATGCTGAGCCGATGTCACCGGCGGTGGTGTAAAGGCCAATACCTGCTCCTCTATGGTCGGGGGAGAGAGTATCGCCCAAAGCGGCAGCGAGTGAGACGACACCTATCCCGTTGCTGACAGCGCCAAGAACCACGGCTACAGTCAGCGTCGTCAATGAGTGAGCAATAGCGAGGAGACCAAAGCTGAGCAGACCGAGCAAAAGGGACACGACTATCGCCTGCTCTCTGCTCTGGCGTCGATCCGAGACAGATCCCGCCCAAAGTCCAGCAGCGGCGGCAGTGGCAGAGCGAAGCGCGGCAAGGATCCCCCCAACGGAAGCAACGCCAAGAAGCCCGCTGCTGAGTGTGTTGCCGACATGCTGTTCCACGAGCAGACTCAGCGTCGACAGTGTCACTCCTTCCCCTGTAAACTGGAATGTAAACGTCAAGAGCAAGAGAAATGGCAGATGAGGTGTCTCCCGAAGAACTCGCTCCCAATGAGATAGTGTTTGGCGGGGGATGAGGTAGCTGGATACTTTGCTCGCGTTCGTCGCTGGCTGATGGGTCTCTGGAAGTGCCATCATCGCGATTAGCCCGCCGAGCGCAGTCATGAGGGCATACACATGCATGGTCTGCCTGAATCCTGTCGACTCCACTAGGAAACCGCCAATCAGTGGACCGACGGTAAAGCCAGTTAGCATCCATGCGTTGTAGATTCCATTCAACCGCCCTCGGTTTTCCTGCATACTAATGTCCTGGATAATGGCTAATCCGCCGACGTTGAGCAGACTCCAAGCTATGCCCCACATCAGCCTAAGAAGCAGAAAGGGGATCGGGCCGGTGACCAGTCCGTATCCGAGTGTGGAGAGCATTCCCAAGAACATCCCCAGAAGGAATAGACGACGTCGACCGCTATGATCGTATAGCAACCCGGCCACTGGGTTGCTCCAGACACGGATTAGGCGGTTGACTCCTAACATCAGGCCTACAGCGCTCAGGCTCAAGCCGACTGTGTGGCGCTGGCTTGGAAGGACGGCGTATAGCGTTAGATCACCGAAGAGCGAGAGGGAGATTGCGAGGCCCAGAGGGAGCAAGATGCGCCAGGGGCGACGTTGTGTGTGAGGTGTAGGACGAGAGAACATCATGGGACTGGCCACCACTTACTCGTGATTGAGGGTGAGTGCGCTATAGCAAGTCTGAGCCATAGCTCACTTCCACTACTAGGGGTGCCGGTAGCATTAACAGCGCCTCCGAGGCGATCTGCGATGGGGTGCGCGATTGAGACCTCTGGAGCGTAGCCTTCAGGGTGTATTTGGCATCGTTGTGTAAATGGTGTGAGTAGCTGGTATTGCTCTTCTTCCATCAGGCCCTTTCTGTCATCTCGTATCCACGAAGCGTACCACTCCATCCGTTTCTCAACGGTATCCAATTCAGCGCTTGATAGGCAGCTCCGAATCTGGCAACAGCGTTGCTGATGTAGTTGACTCATGTTTCCTCCATCACAGGGAGGCGGCTACGGACTGTGAGCCATACCTCGATCTATGTAATCTCGGCGTGATATCCCGCGAATCATGGATGTGAGTTGCTGTAGCGCACTGGCAGCGAGGGAGGCCATACCCAACCGTTCGATTTGGATCTCTGCTCCTCGCGGGCTTCCCAGAAGTAGCAGTGCGTCAACGTTGCTCATCACTCGGCGTGCTGTGCTCACGATAGTCGCAAAAGCACCGCGCATCGGCTCTTTGGGAGAAAGGATGTGAAAGCCTCTGTTGGCAGAAGAACATGTGAGAGTTCGCCGACTGGCCCTTTAATATCGTGAGAAAGCGTGTGGGCGAGAGCGTTTGGTTCCGTGTCTTGAATGTCTACTTCGGCGATGTGCTGGCGAAATGCCGTCTGCGCTTCTTCCGTCATGTGGTGGTACCGGCGCACCTTGCGTGACCAGCATAGAAAACCGTACCGACCTTTACCCTAAAACCATCCCGGGTGTTCAACACGGCACGCTCAGAGGCTGCTGCCGCATCGCGGTGATGGCCGAAAAGCTGTTTGTGCCTGAGTTCCGCTCCATAACGTGCCGTTTGATGTCGAGCATCACCATGCCATCACGAACGGTACTTCGAGATGGCCCCAAGTCGCAGCTTCGTTCCTAGCGCTCGCATTCGGCCCTGTGTGACATCAATACCGCACGGTTACCATGTACTTGCTCTCGCCTCTGGCGTCCTGCAATTCCGTAGGGAGCGGTGCGGTCATTCTTCACAAGAGTCTTTCCAGCGTTCCAGGCACGAAGGCCAGCGTACTCTGAGAAGAGCTCGGTGACGAAAGGGATGTGAGCACTTATAGAAGAATGGATAAGGTTCGAAGTGATGGTGCTTGATCCCAACCCGATGCAGACAACACCATGAACACAACTACCTCGGATGCCACGGCGAAACAAGGCTCCGTCGGCTAGACTGTGCGTAGTTTGACCAACCAGGACATGGTTCGCTTGCACGACTCTCAGCAGAGCAAAGCTGGCCTTCGCCATCGAGCCACAGGGACGACTAGCCGCACACTGCTCCAGGTACCTTGTCCTACCCAGTTAACAGATTCCTCCCGTCCCAGTCTGGCGGCTTCGGCACACCGAGCCGCGCTGCTATAGTTGGTGCGATGTCCGTGATTGAAGCGGTTACGCCACTTAGCTCACCAGGCCTCACTTTGGCCCCTTGGATCAGCAACGGGATCGTCATATCGCTCTCTAGCTCGGTGCCATGGTTGCGGTCGTGCCCCCCGTGATCCGACGTGATGAAATACGTGACGTCGTCGGGTAGTGCCTCCATTACTTGGCTCATCGCCCGATCGGCGTAGTGCAGGGATTCGAAATAGCGGTCACTCATCCATCCAGCACGATGAGCGACCTCATCTGTCTGCCCCAGGTAGATGAACGCGAAATCCCAGGGGTGAGCTGTCAACCATCTAATGGCGCAATCAGCGAGTTCGAGGTCTCCCCTTCCCTCGGGCTCGTGCAGGTTAGAGGCCATCAGGCTGAACGCCAAACTTCCGGGTGACGAAAGATCGCGCAACGGCTCCCAATTGTAGAAACTTGCTGACCGAAGGCCATGTTGATGCAGAACGTCGAACAGTCCAGGTATTGGTCGGGCCATTGGTGTCCAGGTATTGGTGACAATGCCATGCCGCTCCGGTGGCACGCTAAAGAACAGCGAAGTGTGACAAGGGAGAGTCACTGAGGGCATGACCGTTTTGGCATGCAGCGTGTACGCACCTGTAGCGAGAATCCTGGCCATCGTCGGCGTGTTTGAGGACGTGATCGCATCGGGCCTCATGCCGTCCACCAGGAAGAGGATAACACCATGCTTCATCTTTGGACCTCCTGTACTCCCTTCAAGCTCAGCTCCGCAGCCAGATGGCAAGCGGCATAGTGCCCTGGCTTGTACTCTCTCCACTCTGGGGTTTGCTCCTCACAGACTGGCTGCGCGTACCTGCAGCGTGGGTGGAACGGACACCCCGTTGGAGGGTTAGACGGGTCTGGGATCTCTCCTTCTAGCACTACCGGCTGCATTATTACATGTGGGTTCGCGACAGGGATGGCCGACATAAGGGCCTCGGTGTAGGGGTGAAGCGGAGCGCGGAACACCTCGGTAGTCTCTGCCAGCTCAACTAACTTACCCAAGTACATCACCGCCACACGGTCGCTGATGTACTCAACTACACTCAGATCGTGTGCAATGAACAGATACGTCAGTCCCAGATCTTGCTGCAACCTCTGGAGCAGATTCAGGATTTGCGCTTGGATAGAGACATCTAGTGCGGATACTGGTTCGTCACAGACGACAAAGCGCGGGTTTATTGCCAGGGCCCTAGCAATACCGATTCTCTGCCGTTGCCCGCCGCTGAAAGCGTGAGGATAGCGTCTCAAATGCTCCACCTGCAGACCGCACAACTCTGCCACTTCTCGAATGCGTCGGTCAACAGTTTCACGGTCGCCGTAGTGGTTGACGACCAGCGGCTCACCAATGATGTCACGCACCGTCATCCGCGGGCTGAGCGAAGAATACGGGTCCTGGAAGATCATTTGAGCGTGTTGTCGAAACGTCTGCAGACCGCGCCGATCCAGCTGTGCCACATCGACGACGCCCCCATCCGGCATATGGAAGAGGACCTGTCCTTCAGTCGGATCTATAGCTCTCAGGATTGTTCTGCCCAATGTTGTCTTACCTGAGCCGCTTTCACCTACTAGCCCGAGAGTCTCTCCGTTCCGGATATCGAAACTGACGTCATCCACAGCTCGAACTTGATAGGCAGACCGGAGACCAAAGATACCTCGTCTCACGGAGAAGAACTTCTTCAGATGCTTGACCTCAAGCAACTTGTCACTCTGCTGCATGGTGGAGACCTCCCTCAGTGTGTTCATCCTCCGGTTCGGAGTAGAGAAAACACCTAACCTTGTGGGTCTCGCCGAGAGCGAGCATCTGAGGCGTGTAGGTGTCACACAGCCCTGGCATGCACTGGTCACAACGCTGATGGAACGGGCACCCAGTCAATGGCTCGAACGGCCCCGGTACGCTCCCGCGGATCGAGTGGAGCTCTGTTCCTCTCTGGCCCAGCCTCGGTATCGCTTGTAGCAGGTTGATCGTGTAGGGATGCCTCGGCGAATCGAAGATCTCCGTCACACTCCCTTCCTCCACGATTTTCCCGAGGTACATGACACTAATCCGGTCAGCAATCTGGGCAATCACCCCCAAGTTGTGTGTAATGAAAACAATGGCCAAGTCAAGCTCATGCTGCAGCTCCATCAACAACTGAAGAATCTGAGCCTGGATAGTCACGTCAAGCGCTGTAGTTGGCTCGTCGGCGATGAGCAGTGAAGGATTACTACTCAAAGCCATGGCGATCATCGCACGCTGCCGCATGCCGCCGGAGAACTCAAAGGGCTATTCGTCCACCCGCTTTGCTGCCTTCGGGATTCCCACCCGGTCCAGCAGATCGACGACAATCTCCTTGGCTTCCCGCTTGCTGACATCGGTATGAGCCATCACAGCTTCCATCAGTTGCTTCCCGATGGTGTAGACTGGTGCAAAGGAGCTCATCGGTTCCTGAAAGATCATTGAGACCTCAGCACCTCGGATCTGACGCAACCTGGGATCGTTTGGCTTCAGGGAAGCCACGTCGACGACGGAGCCATCCGAGCACAGAAGCTCAATGCTGCCCTTCTCAATTCGGCCTGGCTCGTCGATGATCCGCATGATGGATTGGGCCGTTACACTCTTCCCACAACCACTCTCCCCCACCAGTCCTAACACTTCGCCTCTGCAAACCTGCAGGTCTACACCGGTCACCGCTCTGACGGTGCCTTCAGTTAAAGGGAATGACACATGTAAGTCATGAACATTCAGCAAGATCTCTTTCTCATCAAAGTAACCCATTGCCTACCTCGAATAGGGGTCAGCTGCGTCGCGAGCGCCGTCGCCCACGAAGCTAAAAGCGAGCACAGCGCTCACCACGAACAATGAGGGGATAAACATCCATGGATGCATTGCGATAGTGCGCACGTTCTGGGATGCTTGTAGCAATGTGCCCCAGCTGACGATCGGCGGCCTCAGCCCCAGTCCCACAAAGCTCAGGGAGGTCTCGCCCAGGATCATATAGGGAAAAGAGACTGACAGATCAACAATGATGTAGCTCAAGAAAGCTGGTAGCAAGTGCCGGGTAATAATGCGGGCATCGCTGCACCCGGCCAACTTGGCTGCTACCACGAAATCCTCGTTCCGTAGTGAGAGCAGTTTCCCTCGCACGCGGCGTGCCAGATGTGTCCAGCCAATCAGCGAAAGGATGATCGTTATAGCGAAATAGACCTTCAAGGCCGACCACTCCTTTGGAACCGCTGCTGAGATCGCCATCCATAAAGGTAACGTAGGCATCGAACGGATGAACTCCGTCAAACGCTGGACCACGAAATCCAAGCCGCCCCCGAAGTAGCCACTTGCCCCACCAATGAGGAGGCCGAGAAGGAACGAGTTGAGCACCCCGATCAAACCGATCGACAGCGAAACACGCGTCGCATACATCGTCCTGGAAAAGACGTCTCGCCCCAGATCGTCTGTACCGAACAAGTGCAACAACCCATCCTCTATCCCAATCAAGTGCACATCCCAAGGAACAACACCCATCAGTCTATAAGGCTCACCCTTCACGAAAAAGCGTACGGGAATCTTCACCTCACGGTCCTCCGCAACCCGAAGGGCAAGCGTCTCTGGGTCGCGCACAGTCTTGGACCCGTAGATATAGGGGGCAATCTTCACTGTCTCATCGGCGTCAATCCAGTGCACAGTGTGCGGCGGTCCAAGGACGTAGTGTGGGTCCCGCGTCTCTGGACCTGCAACCGCGATGAACTCCGCCAAAACTACAATCAGGAAAAAAACCATTAGAACCACGGAGCCAAGAATAGCCAGCTTATGTTTTCGAAACCGCCACCACATCAGTTGATACTGTGTGGCCGTGTAATACCGGTTTTTCTTCTGTTCCTCTTTGCTCAGTTTGTCCACGGTTGAAAGCCTCCGCATAGCCTCTCTCCCTCAGTGCGCTACTCTCCCCAGCCGTACTCGTGGGTCCAGTAGGGCCAACAGAACATCGGATACGAATGTCCCCACCACTGTCAGGAAGGTGAGCATGAGCAGCATTGCACCTGCTAGATACATATCCTGGTCCAAGAGCGCGGTCAAGAGCAAAGGCCCGGTGTCAGGCAATGACAGCACTGTCGCAACGATGGGCGCACCCGATATGATGTTGGCAAGCTCCCAACCGATCGTGCTAGCAATCGGGTTAAGAGCAACTCGCACCGGATAGCGGAGCAGCGTTTGCCATTCGGAGATACCCTTGGCGCGCGCGACCTTCACGTAGAGTTTGTTTTTCTCATCAAGCATCATCGCTCGAACGGTCCGAATCTGGAAGGCGGTCCCGCTCATACCAAGAACAAAAGCAGGGACCCATAGGTGCTTGAGCAGATCCATGAACTTCGCCCAACTCCAAGGTGCAGTTACATATTCGGGTGAGAACAAACCG
>JAGHDT010000361.1 GCA_021159805.1 Anaerolineae bacterium | reverse complement strand
TGGAACCAATCGACAAACTCAATTTGCTGGCAGAGGCCGCACAGTACGAGTCGGCGGAGGAGGTGGGGCTGACGGGGCAGCGAGCTTCTGCCCCCAAGACGCCGCGCGAGCTGGCGAAGTGTGTGTCATATGCTGCACTGCCCGGGGGCCGGCGGATTGCGATGCTCAAGACGCTTGTCTCTTCAGTCTGTGAGAACGACTGCCGGTACTGTGCCTTTCGTTCCGGTCGTAATATGCGCCGGGCCACCTTCACCCCCGATGAACTCGCCTCGCTGAGTGATCAACTGTGGCGGCACGGATTGGTTGAGGGCGTCTTCCTCAGCTCAGGGATAGTGGGTGGGGGACCAAAGACCCAGGACCGCATCATTGCTACGGCGGAGCTGTTGAGGCGCAAATATCATTTCCCAGGTTATCTGCACGTCAAGATCATGCCGGGTGCTGAGTTCGACCAGGTTGCTGAAACGATGCGGTGGGCTGACCGTGTATCGGTGAATCTCGAAGCGCCTAGTGCCAAGCGCCTCGCCGAACTGGCACCCCGGAAGCACTTCTCGGATCAATTGCTTGAGCGCCTGCGCTGGGCAGACCGGCTGCGGTACGTGGTTCCCGGCAAGCGCCGCACTCTGACGACGCAGTTCGTTGTCGGCCCTGCAGGGGAGTCGGATCGAGAACTGCTGTTGACATCAGCTTACCTCTACTCGGAATTGGGGCTGGCACGAGCCTACTTCAGCGGCTTCAGGCCGGTTCCGGATACGCCGCTTGAGGCGCGACCTGCGGCGAGTCTGCGTCGTGAGCAACGTCTCTACCAGGCTTCCTTTTTGCTCCGCGACTACGGGTTTGAGGTGGAAGAACTGCCGTTTGGCGCTGCCGGTGACCTCCCTCTGGACATCGACCCCAAGCTGGGCTGGGCGCAGAGGAATCTAAAAGAGGCCCCAGTTGAGGTGAACACAGCCGATCGACAGCTCTTACTGCGGATCCCGGGCATCGGCCTAAAAGGTGCTGAGCGCATCTTGAAGGCGCGACTGCGGGGTCGCCTATGCGATCTCTGCCACCTCCACAAGCTAGGCATATCGACAAAGCGCGCCGCCGCTTATGTGCTGCTCGATGGACACCGCGCTGCAAGGCAGTTGCCACTTTGGCCGGTGACCGCTTGATCCGGTGGGTCAGGCGACCTGGTTCCGTGCGACTCACCCTGTGCGGAGAGATGAAGCCATCTTCGCCGCCCAGAGCGACTGTCATATATCGAAGCCGCCGCCGAGTTGTTCTGGCTTGCACTTATCTTTCTTATGGCTATAATGGGTTAGTAATATTACTGTCAGACCAATAAGGAGTTTGTGACGATGGAGAAGATGGTGATTCGGTTCCCCGGTGGTTCGCGTGTGGATGCGCATGTGGGTGATATGGTGATTAAAACCGATCAGGATGGGTCGGCTCCCTCGCCGTTCTCGCTCTTCCTAGCTTCGCTGGGGACCTGCGCCGGGATCTACGTCGTGAGTTTCTTGCAGCAGCGAGGGTTGCCCACCGAGGATGTCCAGATCCGTGAGGACGTGGTTATGGATCCGCTGACGCATATGATCAGTGATATCACCCTCCACATTGATCTACCTGAGGGCTTCCCGAAGAAGTATGAGCGTGCCTTGATCAAAGCGGCTGAGCTCTGCGCAGTGAAGAAGCACCTTGAAAATCCGCCGACGATGAAAGTGGAGACGCATATCGGCTGATTCGGATTGCTGGAGATTGCCGCATCCTGGCGGTTGTGTGGTTGCCAAGGTCGTCATTGTGAGAATACCAAGCCGGGGCACTCATCGAGTGCCCCGGCTTGGTATTCTTGAACGCTAGTCAGGCAGGCGTTGATTCCCGCCAGCTCCTAGAGCTTTATGTTCGGGAAGGCGCTCATGCCGGCATAGGCACCCTGAGCCCCTAGTTCCTCCTCGATGCGCAGCAGTTGGTTGTACTTGGCCACACGATCGGAGCGACAGGGCGCTCCGGTCTTGATCTGACCCGTGTTCAGGGCGACGGCCAGGTCGGCAATGGTGGCGTCCTCGGTCTCGCCAGAGCGGTGGGATATGACGGCGGTCCAGCCGTGCGTGAGGGTCATACGGACGGCTGCCGTCGTCTCGCTAAGGCTGCCGATCTGGTTCAGCTTGATCAGCACGGAGTTGACGGCCTTCTCCTCGATGGCGCGCGCGATGTGCTCGGTGTTGGTGACGAGGAGGTCATCGCCAACGATCTGCAGCTTGTCGCCCAAGCGCTCGACCATCAGCTTGAAGCCATCCCAGTCATCCTCGTCCAGGCCGTCTTCGATGCTGATGATGGGATATTTCTCCACCCAGCTGGCATAGAAGTCAACGATCTCGGCGCTGGACAGGACCCGGTTTTCCTTGGCCAGGTGGTACTTACCGTCCTCGAAGATCTCAGAGGCGGCCGGGTCCATTGCGATCCAGATGTCCTCGCCCGGGGTATAGCCAGCCTTCTGGATGGCCTCCAGGATGAGCTCAATGGCCTCCTCGTTGGTCTTCAGGCTGGGGGCGAAGCCGCCTTCATCACCCACGCCCACGCCATAGCCCCTGCTCTTGAGCACGGACCTGAGGGCGTGGTAGGTCTCGGAGCCCCAGCGGAGCGCCTCCGCGAAGGTGGGCGCACCGATAGGCATGGCCATGAACTCCTGAAGATCAGGGCCGTCAACGGCGTGCTTGCCCCCGTTCAGAATGTTCATCATGGGGACGGGGAGCACGTGAGCGTCGGAGCCACCGATATAGCGGTACAGGGGAAGCCCGGTGTAGTTGGCTGCGGCCTTGGCAACCGCCAGAGAAACACCCAGGATGGCGTTGGCGCCCAGGGTGGCCTTGTTCGGTGTGCCGTCGAGCTCGATCATAAGCTCGTCGATGCCTTTCTGATCCGTGACATCCCAGCCGACCAACTCTTCGGCGATGACGTTGTTGACGTTGTCAACGGCTTTGAGTACGCCCTTGCCGCCATATCGGTTCTTGTCGCCATCGCGCAGTTCCAGCGCTTCGTGGACACCGGTTGACGCGCCAGAGGGGACGGCCGCTCGGCCGAAACTGCCATCTGCAACCACGACCTCTACTTCGACCGTGGGGTTGCCGCGGGAGTCAAGGACCTCGCGGGCAAGAATATCTTCAATATAGGACATATTGACCTCCAGTGAATATGCACTTGTGCCTGATGTTAGGGTCACGTTGGTGATCTATGCGACCCTGACTATGATACACCAAAGAGAGAGGAGAGCAAGGTGAGGTGAAGAGCGGAGAGGGCACCGGACGCACCTGGGGCGACCACGCCTTGGCAGTATGGCAATCACGGTCCGCGCGGTGCGCCGGCCAGGAGATGTGTGACGGTGGACAGGGCGCCATTGCGAGGTAGCATGACTC
>JAGHDT010000047.1 GCA_021159805.1 Anaerolineae bacterium | reverse complement strand
GGATCTGGCGTACCTGCTCGTACACCTGGGAAAACTGCCTTCGCTTTGTCTCCATGAAGATCGCGGGGCTCAGGTGGAGGCAGTATCCGATATCGTCTTGAGATGGTTTTGTTGCGCCATGGCCTTGGTTATCCCAGGCTTTCCATCCTTGTCAAGGCATCAGGCCCAGCAGTCAGGAGCACACGTTTCAGGGTCTGCCCTCAGTGACACGAAGGGCCATGATGAACCAGTCTCGCTCTCGCTGCTCACAGACCTGGTTGACCTCCTCTCCACTGCTGCAGCCTATTCTGCTCATTTCTTGGGTTTGCGTCTTGTCAAGTGGTGTAAATCGGGTGCTTCGTAGGAACCGTGAACACATGAAATCTGCCCTACCTTCAGTGAATCGGGGCCACCGGGATCGGGCTAGGCAGGGCCGGCATAGCCGCCTCCAAGGGCTCATGAAGCTTACGCATCGAGGCTTGGCTGAAGTAGCGACGCCCGGCCTGCCACTCGTCATTGGCCTCGATGAGGATCGAGCCGACCAAGCGCATGACGGCTGCACTGTCCGGGAAGATGCCGACCACGTCCGTGCGGCGTTTGATCTCGCGGTTCAGCCGCTCCAATGGGTTCGTGGAGTAGATACGCGTCCAGTGCTCCGGCGGGAAGGCCATATACGTGAGGACCTCGTCCTCGCCGGCCAGCAGCACCTCCGCGGCTTTCGACCAGCGGGGCTCCATGGCCTTGGCGACCTCCTCCAGTTGTTGGTGAGCGGCATCGGCGTTGGGCTGGGCGAAGATGGTGCGGATCGCCGCGGCCGCCATCGACTTGTCGCCTTTGGGCACGTGCGTCAGGACGTTGCGCATGAAGTGCACCCGGCAGCGCTGCCAACTCGCGCCAGACATCACCTTGGTCACCGCGGCTGTGAGGCCGGCGTGGGCATCACTGATCACCAGCTCCACGCCCGTCAAGCCCCGCGCCACCAGGCTGCGCAGGGACTGCGTCCAGAAGGCCTCTTCCTCACTGCCTCCGATCTCCAGCCCCAGGATCTCACGCTCGCCGCTCTCACGCACGCCGATGGCGATCACCACAGCCTTGCTCACGATGCGGTGGTTCTCACGGACCTTCACGTAGGTCGCATCCAACCACACGTACGGGTACGCCGCTCCCAGGTGGCGTTCCCGGAAGGCCTGCACCGCCCCATCCAGCTCCTGGCAGATACGCGAGACCTTGCTCTTGTCGATGCCGGTCAGCCCCAGCGCCTGCACCAGTTCGTCCACCTTCCGCGTGCTGACGCCCTCTATGTACGCCGCCTGGATCACCGCCAGCAGCGCCCGTTCCGTGCGCCGCCGCGGTTCCAGAAAGCTCGGGTAGTAGCTGCCGCTGCGCAGCTTGGGGATCCGCAGCGGGATCTCGCCCACCCGCGTTTCCCATTCCGTCTCCCGGAAGCCGTTGCGGTACGTCTGCCGCTGTTCGCTCCGTGCATAGCGTTCGGCGCCCACCTGCTGGCTCACTTCGGCCTCCATCAGCGCTTGCAGCAACACGATCAGCCCGTCGCGCAGCAGATCGCCGTCCCATTCCACGCCAGCTTTGCGCAGGTACTCTTGCAGTGCTACACTCAACTCGGTCATCGGATGCCTCCTTTTTGGGATTCTGCGAAGTCCTATGGAAGCACCCGATGACTCTTTTTGTCAAGCCTTTTTCCACCACTATATGAGACATTATCCTCGAGATGCTGCTCTGAGCGATGTCATGACTGTGGCTGAGCCATAGGCGGAAGTAGCACCAATGCTACTTGGGGGAGACGAGTTACAGGCCGTAGTAGTTGCCCGTCTGATAGACGAACCGATGATCCATCGGAGTTGGCGACAGATGGTCAGCCTATGCACGCCTGACGCCTTTGCAGTGTCAGCTGGGGCGTGGTCGATGGACAAAAGCGTCCATGTCTTGTATCTTTGTTCTTGGGTGTTTTGTGTGCGTAAATACACTGCTTTTTGCATTGCAGGGCGGGGGATACTCCCACAAGCCGCCTTATGTGCCTGCCTTGCAGAAGATATGCGTACGCTTTGAGCCTAGTGCGTGAACACTCTGGAAGTTGTCCGGTAACAGCAGTTGGCTCTGATGTAAGAGGGAGCGACAGAGAGATGCTCAGGTACGTGGGGGCCTGCATCGTAGGGGTTATATTGGCAGGTTTCATCTTCCTGCCCAGCGTCGGGCCGACACTTGGCTGTCCGGTGGCGTGTATTGTCGGCGTGGTGTTGGGCGTTATGTATGAGAACAACAGGAGAAAGATAGAGCGTGGCGAGATGGTTGTGGTGCCGCAGCGTTACGACTTGCTCGATCCCGATGCTACGCTCGATGAGATTGACGTTGATGTCCTGATGAATACTGAGAACCCCCTTGAAGTAATTGACTTGGCGGGCGACGTCGATGACGAGTGGTTTCAGGAATGGCTCGACGAATTCGATATCCCCCCGGAGTTGTTTGAAGGGAGGGATTCGCTCGATTTCGATGCTGTGCTCGATGGGACTGACGATGGCGACCAGACAAATCCCGATGACTTGCTTGACTCAATTGGCCTCGCGGGCGACGTCGATGACACGTGGTCTTAGGCATTGCTCGACCAACTCGATATCTCCCTGGAGTCGTTTGAATAGCGCCGAACCCGTTGGCGCTCGTTCTCGCGTCAAGGCGACACTCGCTTTTCAATCGTTCGATAGTGTTTACGTGACCAGAGGAACCTGCTCATCGTTGGGGTGTTTGCCCCCGGCTCAGTCTGCCGTGGTTCCCCTCAAG
>JAGHDT010000384.1 GCA_021159805.1 Anaerolineae bacterium | reverse complement strand
GGGGTCTGTAACGTGGCGATCACCACCAAGATGGAACTGCTGGAAGGCCTGAAAGAGCACGTGGGCATTGAGCTGCCCGCTGAACGCGCTCACCTTGACACCCTGGGCCTCAACCATCTCTCATGGCATCGCGGTTTTGAGGCCGATGGTCAGAGCGTGTGGCCTCAACTTATGGAAGCTTACCTAAAGGCGCTGGCCGCTGAGGCTGAGCCATCGTGGGATCTGGCGACCATCAAGGCGCTGGAGATGATCCCGAACTACTATCTCCAGTACTATTACTACACCGATCGCATATTGGCTGCTCAAGAGAAGTGGCCGCCCTCGCGTGCTGAGGAGGTCATGGCGATCGAGGCGGACTTACTCGCCCAGTACGCTGAGCCAGACCGCATCGAACCTCCGGCCGAGTTGATGAAACGGGGTGGCGCGTATTACTCCACCGTCGCCACGCAGTTGCTCAATGCCCACTACAACGACTTGAACGAGGTGCACGTCGTGAATGTGCCCCATCGAGGCGCGGTCGCCGGCTGGCCAGCGGACTGGGTATTGGAGATGCCTTGTCGCATCGGAAGGGGAACCATTGAGCCCTTGCTGACAGACCCTCTCCCGCCCGTCTGTTTCGGGCTGTTGGCGCACGTGAAGAGCTATGAGCTACTGACGGTGGCAGCTGCCGTCCACGGAGACCGTCGGGCCGCGTATCAGGCACTGCTGGCCCATCCCTTGGGGCCCACTGCCGACCAAGTGCAGGCTGTGCTCGATGACATGCTGGAGATCAACCGAGCCTACCTGCCCCAATTCGAATAAGGTGGGAATGAGGACCTGATGCCAGGACAATACTTCCTCGGAGTGGATATTGGTGCCACCAAGAGCCACGCACTGGTAGCCGATGGGGAAGGGCATGCGACAGGGTTTGGCGAGTGTGGCCCGGGCAGCTATGAAGCAGTAGGTTGGGAGGGCCTGCAGCACGCATTGGTGACGATCACCGAGCGGGCGCTGCAGGCTGCAAGGATCACGAAATCCGATATTGTCGGGGCAGGTTTTGGCATTGCTGGTTACGATTGGCCGGGCGAGCTCGAACGTCACCGACGGGCGGTTGAGTCGCTAGGGTTGTCGGCGCCTTACGGCCTGGTCAACGACACCCTCGTTGGCTTGGTGGCGGGAGCCAGCCAGGGGTGGGGCGTCGGGGTGGTCTCCGGCACAGGGTGCAATTGCTGGGGACGCGATCCTAAAGGGCGAGAGGGACACGTGACGGGGGACGGCGATACATTCGGGGAGTATGCCGGCGGCGGCGACATCGTGCGCCGCGCGGTCCAGGACATCGCCCGTGCCTGGTCCATGCGCGGTCCTTGCACGCGGCTCACCGATGCCTTCGTGGAGCTGGCTGGTGCTACGAGCGACGTTGACTTGCTGGAGGGGCTCTCCATGGAGCGCTATACCCTTTCGGCTGCGGCAGCACCGCTGGTCTTCCGTATCGCTGCTGAAGGCGACTCGGTGGCACAGGAGATCATCCGCTGGGCAGGTCGCGAGCTGGCTAACCTGGCGGTTGGGGTGATCCACCAACTTGGCTGTGAAACCCTCGATTTCGAGGTCGTTCAGATCGGTAGTGTGTTCAACGGCAGTCCGCTGCTGGGCGAGACGATGATGACGAAGATCCACGAGGTCGCGCCCGGGGCACGGCCGGTGCGCCTAATGGAGCCGCCGGTGGTGGGAGGGGTCTTGCTGGGTATGGAACAGGCTGGCATTGACTACCCGCCGCTGCGAGCAGGCCTTACCCAATCCGTGGCGCGACTCTTGCCGTTGGCCCAGTAGGCACGGCAAGGGACGCACGTCAGGTAGGCTATGCTCAGCGCGTGGCCATGCCGGTTTCACGACCGCGTGTGATCCTCGCCAGACCTCATACTCCCCACATCTCGCAGACGCTGAACCTGTGGCGCTAGCGGCCGGCTGAGACGAACTGCATCGCGTAGACGTCTGCATCCCGCAGGACGATGCGGACGCGCACAGTCTGGCCGGCAAGCGCGCTGACATCGGTGCCGTTTTCCCACCGGACCACGTGATGAGGCGTGTCACCATAGAAGCATTCGCTCGATTCCAGATCAAACCCCTCGAAGGGCCGGCCGTTGGGCCTCTGGATCTCAACGCGTACCTCGCCTGCGGCGGAGGTCGCAACGTTCAGCTCAAGGTGTTGTCCTTCGAAGATCAGCGGTTTGGTGAGCAGCTCACCGCCTGCATAATCAGCGTGCACTGAGACAAAGCCGTCCAGCCGGGTCGTGAAGCGGCGGATTCTCACGGCGCCGGCTTTGTAGTAGTGCTCGTTGGCATACAGCGAGAGTTCGGCGGGGGCGCCGGGAGTGGCCGACGCCGTCTCTACCAGTCCCCACCAGATGTAGTTGCTGCGGTTGTGCCACCGCTCCGGGTTGCTGCCGGGCGGGATGAGCGCTTCATCCCAGCGATTGAACGTGTGCCCGTCCCGGCTGCTCATCAGCAAGCCCTCGGTGAGGCTCTCGCGATGGGGCTGAAAACGCGTTGGGAACCCAAGGAAGATGTGAGGAGCTCTCGCGTAGGGCAGGATCTGGTTGGTGTAGAGGTGGGTATCCGGCGAAGGCGTCGGAGGCCCAAAGAGCTTGCCGGCGACGTTGTAACGCAGCCATTCGGGCGGTGACCAGTGCACAAAATCGGCGGACGTGCAGGTCTTGATGTCGCGCACACCCGTATAGTCGCCACCGGTCCCATCGGCTTTGCGAAAGTCTCGGATGTAGGCGCGGTACTCGCCGCGGAGTTGATCCCAGAAGGCCAGATTCTGCGAGTCAAACGTGCCCTCTGTCATGATG
>JAGHDT010000148.1 GCA_021159805.1 Anaerolineae bacterium | reverse complement strand
GTTTTGACGACCAAGGGCACCCTATGAACGGCAGCTTCGTCGACTACAAGATCGCCACCTCGATGGACGCGCCGCACGTCATTCACGGTGACATCGTGGAGACGCCGCTGGAGGACGGCCCATGGGGTGCGCGCGGCGTCGGCGAGCACGTCATGGTCCAGACCGCGCCGGCCATTGCCAATGCCCTCTACAATGCCACCGGCATCCGCTTCACGGACCTGCCGCTCTCCGCAGAGAAGGTCTTCCTCGCACTGCATCCCGAAGGCGTCGAGCTCAGCTGTGAGCTCCCCGAGCCGGGCAGCGGCGCAGGCTGAATCGGCTGGAACCAACCAAGGGGGGCCGGGCCCGAATTGGGTCTGGCCCCCCCCTTCGCATACCGCGTCCCCACGGATGCATCCACAGATTACGCAGATTTGACAGTCTGCGCAGCGGTGAGGCCCGCGCTTCATCAGTGGGGCCTTGAATCGCTGATCCGCTGGAAGGCCTGACGCCGCTGAGTGTCTGCGCCGTGGCGAGGCCCTCTTTGAGGGCACGTCGTCACTTTGCCACGCTGGCGCGTAATTCCTGGGGCCAGAGTTTCCTCGTGCGGCGCGCTCGTGCAAGCTTGTTCGGAGCCAGAATCCAGCACGCCGGCGGCGGGATACGGCGCAGAACGCGGAGTCTGGTCCACTCAGAGCAGGAATGGCGAAGGCAGCATGGGGCGCAGGCGTACACGCTTTCTGCTGGGCCCGACCGGAGGATTCACCCCGAGCGACCCGTGATCCCCCCGACGCCAGCCCGACTCGCTGCAACCTCGACCGTCACACTGCGTAATTAGAGTACGCTTGACGCACTCAAGGTACCAGGGTCGACCCCCGTGCCGATGAACAAGGGAGTTCGATCTACATAAACCACGAAAGCATCGGAGGGATCTATGTCTGAAAGACCAGAGTCTGACACCCAGCGCGACAAGAGCGCGCAGCCCATTCGCCCGGGCGACACCCCACCTGCCGCTCGCACGTCGAACAACCGTGCCTTTGTCCCACGCCGGCGCGCCCCATCGCTCTTCTGGCCCATCGCCCTCATCGGCATCGGCGTGCTGCTGCTCCTCTCAAACATGGGGCTGATCCCGGCCACGGGCTGGGCCGTCCTGTGGCGGCTCTGGCCAATCGCGCTCATCGCGCTGGGCCTGGATGTCCTCATCGGCCGGCGCTCCATAGCAGGCGCCATCGCTAGCGGTGTGCTCATCCTGGTCCTGGTGGGCACTGCCATCGGCGTGACTCTCTTCGCTGAGCAGATCCCCTTGCTGGTCGATCTAGCGAAAGCGCCCGTTGTGCAGTACGAACACGTCGAATATCCTCTCGACGGAATTGAGCGCGCTGATATCATCATCGATCTCACCAGTATGCCCAGCACCCTCTACGCTCTGGATGACTCCGGCAACCTCGTTGAAGCCGACGTAGCGTACCGCGGGGACCTGATCTTCAGCACGCAGCCAGCGGGCGATCATGTGCACGTCACGCTGGATTCCGTCCAGCAGGGGTTCTCCTACGGCGCGGTCAGCAGCTCCGCTGATGCCCGGGCCAAATGGGATGTGGGCTTAAGCCCCAACGCAGCGCTGTCCCTTGACCTGGATGCGAGCTCGGGGTACTGTGACTTCGACCTGAGCGAATTGACCATCACCGAGCTGTTCATCGATGCCGGTTCCGGCGGGATGACCCTCGCGCTGCCGGAATCCAGCAGCTTCACCGGCGAGATCGACGGCAGCTCCGGCGCAATCACCATCGAGCTACCCGACAACGTGGGCCTCAAGGTCGAACTGGAGGATGGCAGCGGCCGCTTCAGCCCGGGAGAGCGGCTGAACTTTGTCTCTGGCGACACGGACGACCACTCCGTCTGGGAAACCGGGGGCTATCGTAGCGCAGACTACAAGATCGAGCTCTTCATTGATCAAGGGTCCGGCAGGCTGACCATCCAGTAACGCCGTGCCCAAGGTCACCCGGACTGCAAGCCACCCCCGCTCTTGACTAAGCGGGGGTGGCTGAATTCACAGGCAGGCATCAACGCCTACCCCCTTGATTGTCCGGGTGTAGTTGGTCCCTGGGCCAGGTCCTTGGATTGTTGATAATGTAATCGGCGATCATCGTGAGGGATTCCGGCGTGCGCACGATGTGTTCCCAATAGTTTCGCTGCCACAATCGGTGATCGAAGGGCGCCCAACCACACGTGCGCACCCCAGCCGTATATTCGCGGGTCGTGATCGATTTGAACGCCCCAACCACATCCCCCAAAGTAGGGCCGGTCGCGGCCGTCGTTGTAGGGGCAGGGCTTGTCCCTGCCCTCTCCGCGCGATGCGCACCGCCGTCCGTGTCCACGGAGAGGGTGCCCACGTGGGGCGTGCCCCCGGGTGCCCCTACGGACGTAGCCGTAGGTCTGCCGCCGGCTATCACATCGGGCGGAGCGATGACAACGATGGCGTGGAAGTGATTGGGCATGATGACATAGATGTCGCATGTGATGCGAGGAAACCGGGACGGTATGGATTCCTACACGTCCTGCACCATACACCCAGCATCGTTCAGCTGCATCTCATCGTCGATGATCTCGCCGAACCTTGGCACATGCCCCTGCGTGCAGATGGTGGCGAAATACGCTCCCGCAGAAGCGTAGTCGTACGCCTTCAATCGGATCGACCTTCTGTGGTGTTGATCGGGATCGTAAGACATTTCCTTACCGGATACCATCGTAGGGGCAACCCTTGTGGTTGCCCTCTGCCGTGCCTACTACATGTACACCCGCGCCGGAAATCAGCAATCCCACAACCATACAGTGTTAGAAATCCTCACCAAGAGCAGACCAGCGAATGATCACCGGTCTGCTCTTGCTTGATAGCACACGCCCCTACTGCGTCGGTGACAGATCCGCTGCCTCCCACACTAACTGCGCTATCTCCCGAACTTCCTCATCACGCGGCAGGATTTCGGCGACGTGGTCGGCATCGCGCGATACGTCGTTCAGCGTCGTTCCGGCGTCCTTGGCCCAGTAGCTCTCGCGCAGGATTTCAGCGTACTGCGCCACTACGGCGATCAACTGGAAGCGGGGGGAACTCTCCTCAAACTCAGCGCTGAGGTCTGCCTGCGCAATGCTGCGGTCCATCTCGGCGACCTCTCTTGTGTCGGGATCTTCCCAGCGCAGATGGACGGTGAGCGCCGTTGCCAGCGGATCGGCATCTGCCTGGAACTTGACCTCGTACAGCGCCGTCACGCTATGGCCCGGCCCCAACTCACCCGCGTCCACCGCATCGTCGCGGAAATCCTCATCGGCGACATCGCGGTTCTCGTATCCAATGAGACGATAGCGGCTGACCACGGCGGGGTTGAAGTCCACCTGAACCTTGGCATCGCGGGCGATCACCTGCAAGGATGAAGGCAGATCGTGCACAAAGACCCGCTCAGCTTCCTTGATGTCGTCCGCGTAAGTGTAGAAGCCATCGCCGTTGTCGGCGAGTTGCTCCATCAGGACGTCGTTGTAGTTGCCCATTCCCACGCCGATCGTGGTGAGGTATATGCCTTCGTCGGC
>JAGHDT010000388.1 GCA_021159805.1 Anaerolineae bacterium | reverse complement strand
GCTCTTACCTCCACTGAGACCGCGGCTTTGACCGTGAGTGCTGCGTTGACGGAGACTGTCCCGGTCTCTCCGGAGGTCCGCCCGGTCGTACCTGCTGGAAGTGTGCTCTACCTTACCTTTGACAGCGGTTCCGAGGATTCAGGTTGGATTCGGCCGGTTGCAGATGTGTTGCTGAGCCATGGTGTGCAGGGGACGTTCTTCTTGCCGGTGACGGATGGTCCCGGTGGTGCCGCGCTGGCACAGTCTGACAATATCGTAGGAGTCTGTGGCAACACGGATCAGACGTTGGACGTGATTGGCCGGCAGGCATTGGCCCAAACGCTGGCTCTGGCGCACGTTGCACCGACAACGGGCGGGACGCGCTGCATCCGACCCTCGTATGGTGCGATGGATGCCTATGCGCGTGCTTGGATGGCCGAGGTGGGATACGAGGTGGTGCTGTGGGATACATCCACCGCGCTGTCTTTGACGTCGAGCGCAGTCGAGGTCGAGGCAGCGGTAGCGGAACTGCTGTCGCAAGTGCGTGCCGGGGCAGTGCTGCGTTTCCACGTTCTGGGCGACGGCGGTCAGATGGCTGTCTTGCTGGCGCAGGTCTTGCCACTGCTTGAAGCGCAGGGGTACGAATTCCGGACCGTTTGTCTTGGCTCGGGCGTCGAATAGGGGGTGGGACTGTGTCCAAAGCTGTACTTTTCTACATCTCCGCAGCGTCGGATCTGGAGACGGAGCGTGAGATTCTGGGGCGGGCGGTGGCCGATGTGCCGGGTGATCTTGACTTTCGTGTGGTTCAGTCGCCGGATGGCAACGGAGTGCTGGACGTCGACGCTATCGCCTCTGCGGATGTGCACATTGTGGTGATGGGCAGTGACATACGGGCCCCTGTGGGTCTCGAGTGGCAGCTGGCCCGCCAGTCCGGACGGCCTCCGGTCGTTTTCTTGCGACACGACACGCTGCGCACGCCGGCGGGACTGAACTTCGTGCGATTTGTCGCTCAGTTTCAGATGTGGGAGCCTTTTGACAGCGGCACGATGCTGCGCACTAAGGTGCTGAAGTTGCTGGCCGACCGCATCTTGGCGCAGGCGGTTCGCTATGGCCTGACCGCTGACGAGATCGTGCGGCTGCACGTGTGGCGGAACGCGTTGGCGACCTCGCCGCAAGCCGTTGATGAGGTGACCCGCGGGGGTGCTGGCGAGAGCAGCATTGTGCTCTCGCGCCGGAGGATCGTCACAGCAGGCGGGGTGGTAATTGAGGAGGTGCGGGGGAGTTGAAGTCGGATGGTGGAAGAGGCAACTTCTCCGGCCTCTGAAGATCCTTGAGGGCCTGCCGGTGTTGATGCACGTCTCGGGCTATGCTATGATGGAGGTGTACTCTGGTACGCCCTCATCACCTTGTCGCATCGTGACACGATATCCAACCATTGATGCCAAGCGTTGGACTCCAGGCGTATATCTTGACCAGGGCATGAGTTGGCGGCGCGACCTTGGTTGGCGTCTCCGGTGGTAGCGGCCGTCCTTCGCTACGTGTCGGAGCGTGCTGACGAGGTCTAAGCAGGGGCGGGGTGGTGGGCCGGTGGCGTGAGCATTCGCCGCGTGCGTTGCTGGCCCACGTACGCTTCAGAGAGGGACCACGGATCTTGTTTCTGACCCTTTGGGTTTCCCGCACGTGGGCGTCTGCCCTGCAACCGTAAGTCGCGCGAACGCCAAGAGCCCCAAGGGTCTCGTGTTGTGCGAGGCTGCGTCGCCCTGAGGTCCTCCGCGATAGCGGACAATGGCTCCAGCGCGACCCCCAGATTCTCGACGGCCGCGATGGTTGGCAGGCGGAAGTTCACGGGGCGATGCAGTGCGCGTGTTACCATTGTGGGCAACTACGGGATGTCCCGCAGCGGCATCAGTTATGATCAGGTTAGTGGAGGGATCGAGGTCTGCAAACTGCATATGGGTAGTGTGGTGGCATGTCAATGGTTGCTACCGACGTCGTAGTGGTCATAATCCGGTCGAATCTGAATGTCGCGCAAAAGTAACTGCACCTCTATGCCACCCCTCATATATTGTCTATCCACCCGGTAACGAAACGCTATACGCAGCGGTAACGATAGTCATCACTGTTCAGGGCACGACAGGAAAACGCCTCTGCGGCCCGTGCGCGCGCGGCGGAAGAGGCGTTCTTGGTTTCTGTCAAGTGAGATGGCCCGGAGCAGCGGCTACGGGCGCTCCGGTCGCGGCTAGAGCTGGACAAACTCCTCGACGGGCAGGATGAAGATACTGGCGCCGCCCGCGCGTACGACGACGAGTTCACTCTCCGGTAGCCACGGGAACTCCATCTCGGCATCAAAAGGGATGAAGCGGGTGCTTCCGGGACACGCGTTGCGCACCAAGGCAAAGAAACTCGGCAGACGCCGTTCCGGGGTTCCCACGACCAGCGTAATCATTCCTTCACGGAGCAGTCCGCCCACGGCGTCCACGAGGGTGGCGGTGAAGTTGTGCTCCTTGAGGGTCTTGATCAGCCCCTTGGACTGCCACTGGTAGGCGATGACGATCGCCAGGCGGTCGATCGATTGTTTTTCCACGGTGCTCCTTGGCTGATTGCGCTGCTGGCAGGCTACACTTAGTGATTATAGGCACTGCCTGTCCTGAAGCAAGTTGACCCGTGTTGGCGGGCGCGTTTTAGTTTGGGGGCGACTTCTCTGCACAGACGCAGGTGCGGTTGAGAAGGCTAGACCCGAAGAAGACGCGAACCCCCGGGGTTCGCTGGATCGTCTCTACAAAATAGCTGCCTCGATCAGCAGCCGCCTAATCTGATAGGCCTGGGCATCAGGAAGGGGGCTGCGCAGATCTCCATCTGGTTATTGCTCCAGAACTGAAACGCACGCCGTGTTGGCTCGTCTCAATCACCGGCGACGCCGGCTGCTGCCGGTGAGCATTGAGCCGTAGTAAAAGAGTGTGGACACCGACTGCAGCAGCGCCGCGACGTAGGTCAGCGCCGCGGCTGTGAGCACGGTACGCGCACCACGACGTTCCTCATCGCTGGTCAGCAGGTTGTTGTGCTTGAGCATCGCCAGACCGCGCCGGCTGGCGTCGAGTTCGACTGGCAGGGTGATCAGCGAGAAGAGCGCGGCGCCTGCGAAACAGATGACGCCGACCCAGGCCAAATCATAGATGCCCAGGAAGATGCCGGCCAAGAAGAGGATGGGGCCCAGCCACGACGTGAGTCTTACCATCGGTACCAGGCCTGAGCGCATCTTGAGCAGCGCAAAGGCCTGCGAGTCCTGCTGGGCGTGTCCCAATTCGTGGGCCACGATCGCCAGTGATGCGATCGATGATTGTTGGGCGACCCCAGGTGACAGCCGCAGCG
>JAGHDT010000370.1 GCA_021159805.1 Anaerolineae bacterium | reverse complement strand
GATATGGACGCAGAATCTCATTTTCCTGGCGGTGGCCTTCTTCATGCAGCGCTTCGGCCTGGCCCTTATCGACGGCGCACGGATCAACTTCTTCGTCGAAACCTTGGGGCTCAGCGGAGGTCAGGTGCTTTGGCTCGAGGGCATCCGCGAAATCCCCGGCCTGGCATTGATGTTCATCGCCGCCCTGACCATGCGGTTGCCGCTATCATACCGAACAGCTGCGTCGGTGCTGCTTATGGGCGTCGGCTTCGCCCTTTATGCCTTTGTCGATTCTTACAGCGCCCTGCTCGCCGTCGCTGTCATCGCCAGCCTCGGTATGCATATGTGGATGCCCCTCCACAGCTCGCTGGCGATGGGATTGAGCCCGGAAGGAAAGACCGCCAGCGTCCTGGGTCAACTCAACGGGGTTGGCGCCTTCGCTTCGCTTATCGGCATGGGCGCCCTCGCGCTCATCACCTGGGCGGCGAGCGATCTCTCCCTGTCAGTTTACTACCTTGTCGGGGCAGGACTGGTGATCATCGCTGCCTTCCTCCTCCTCCGCATTCCCCCCACGGTAGGGGCAACGGAGACCGAGCCCCCTCGCATGCTTGTCAAGAGACGCTACTGGCTCTACTATGTGCTGACCTTCATCCAGGGGTCACGAAAGCAGGTTCTGCACACCTTCGGTATGCTGGTCCTGGTGCAGACCTACTACTTGGAAGTCTGGCACATCAGTCTGATCTTGCTCGTGAGCAGTATCATCAATCTGGTGGGATCACCCTATATGGGGAAACTGATCGACCGGATCGGGGAACGTACCATCCTGACCACCACCTATGCTGGGCTGGCGCTGACCTGTGTTGGCTTTGCCACCCTCCACAACGTCTGGCTGCTCGTCGTTCTGCTGCTGCTGATCAAGCTCCTGGTCACAGCCGGCATCGGGCTCGAGACCTACGTCTATCGCATGGCCCCCAGGGAAGAACTTATCCCAACGCTCTCTGCGGGGATCAGCATCAATCATATTACTTCAGTCGGCATGCCGCTGGTAGCGGGGGCCATCCTGCCGTTCATCGGCTACGAGGGCATCTTCTGGGGGACCGCCGGGCTGATCCTGCTATCGATCCCCTTCGCTCTGGCGATGAAGATCACACCAGATGCGGTGCCGCAGGCTGCTATGGCCACACAGGACTGAGTTAGGAGGCCAAACTCGGATGAGCCTTCTGGAACAACAGACCCGTATCAACGCCAATTACATGGTCGGCAGCCACGATATCGCCTTCATCGTGCTGGACACACTGCGTTATGATGTGGCGAGGGATGCGTTGCGGACGGGCAAGACGCCGCATCTGGCGACCATCCTGCCGGGAGGGCGATGGGAAGCGCGCCATTCGCCGGGGAACTTCACCTATGCAGCTCATCACGCGTTCTTCGGAGGCTTTCTGCCGACCCCCATCACGCCGGGCCGCCACCAGCCGCGGCTTTTCGCGGCTCGTTTCCCCAGCAGTGGCACGACTGCCGAGCGAACCTATGTTTTCGATGCACCCGATATCGTCACCGGACTATCCAACGTGGGATATCACACACTGTGCATCGGGGGCGTCGACTTCTTCAACAAACAGAGCCCGCTGGGCAGCGTGCTCCCCGGGCTCTTTGCCGAAAGCCATTGGGCACCCGAGCTGGGGAACAACAGCCGCCACTCCACGGAGAAACAAGTTCGCCTGGCGACACGCCGGTTGGCCGAGATTCCGCGGTCACAGCGCCTCTTCCTCTACATCAACGTCTCTGCAATCCACCCACCCAACTACTTCTTCCTGCCCGGCGCGAAAGAGGACACGCTGGCGTCGCACGCGGCAGCGCTCTCCTACGTGGACCACCATCTACCGCCACTCTTTGCGGCACTAAGGCAGCGCGGGCCCACTCTTCTGATCATCTGCTCGGACCACGGGACGGCTTACGGCGAGGACGGTTTCTCCGGACACCGCATCAGCCACCCCGTAGTCTGGACCGTACCCTACGCCGAGCTGATTCTTCCGGGCGCATTGGGCACCGCCCACTAGTGGCCGCTACCGATCGTCCTGCCGGCCCAGCGCTCGCAGACGGTCCATAGCCTCATTGATCCGCGCCAGCGGTGCCGTCACAGAGGCACGGATATATCCCTGCCCTGAAGGCCCGAAGAAAGACCCCGGCGCCACGGCAACACCGGCTTCCTCCAACCAACGTCCGGCGAAGCCCTCAGCTGTACGCCCCTCAGGGATGCGCAGCCACAGATAGAGGGCGGCGCGCGGCATCGACACGGTCAGACCGAGGTCGAAGAGCCCCGCGGCAAGGACATCCAAACGCTGTGCATACAGCCCATTCCGCTCCGCAATCCACGCTGGATCCATAGCCAGGGCCCGAACCGCCGCATCCTGAAGCGGGTGGAACATACCGGAGTCGACATTGGACTTGACCTGGGCCAGCGCGGCGAGCACGTCAGCGTTGCCGACAGCCATGCCCATCCGCCACCCAGCCATATTATACGTCTTGGACAGTGAATTAAACTCCACAGCAACATCGCGGGCGCCTTCAACCTGGAGGATGCTGGGAGCCACGTAGTCTCCGTAGGTGATATCGGCGTAGGGCGCATCGTGGCAGACCAGCAGATCGTGGGCCCGTGCAAACGCGACAACCTCGGTCAGGAAATCGAGATCCGCAACGGCCCCGGTCGGGTTGTTGGGATAGTTCAGCCAGATCATACTGGCTCGGTCGGCGACATCCGCGGGGATATCATCCAAGGCCGGCAGGAATCCTCGCTCTGCAAGGAGCGGGAAGGTCGCGACCTCAGCGCCGGCCAACATCGTCCCCATCGTATACGGCGCATAACCCGGGTCCGGTACCAGCACCACATCCCCCGGATCAAGCCACGCCAGCGCAAGGTTGACAATGCCTTCCTTGGACCCGATCAGCGGCACGACCTCGGTCTCCGGATCGAGGGTGACACCAAAGCGCCGGGCGTAGACGTCGGATATCGCGCGCCGCAGCGACGGCAGCCCACGGTATCCGGCATAGCCGTGGTGGCTGCTCTCCTGAGCCGATCTACAGAGCGCTTCAATCACGGCATCCGGCGGTGCCAGATCCGGATTCCCGATATCCAACCGGATCACGTCAACGCCGCGCTGCCGAACCTGATTGATCCTGGCAGCCCAAAGGGCAAATGGGTAAGGAGGAAGATGACTCAGACGCTGCGCTTTCTTCATTATGTAGACCTCGCTCTTGTCAATAACGTGAGTGGACTTACCGCGCCGTTCCGCGTAGCGCGAACTCCCCTTGACGGGGACAAGTTGTTAGTTCGCGTCTTCGTGGGGGACTGCCCACATCACGCAAATTGGCTGCGTGGGGATAGTACAGGTGGGCGAACCAGCCAGCCTGTCCCCGAAGGGGAGCTCGCCCTACAAAAGACTCGAGGCCGCGCGGTCAGCGATGGTGTCCAGCAGACCGCGCAGCCCCAACTCATAACTGCGCCACCCGAAGCCGCTGATCTGGCCCACACAAACCGGTGCGATCAGGGACCTGTGCCGGAACTCCTCACGGGCATGAACATTGGAGAGGTGCACCTCCACAGCCGGCAGACCGATTCCGGCGATCGCGTCGCGGAGCGCGACACTTGTATGCGTGTAGCCACCGGGGTTGATCAATACGCCGTCCACGGGCGCGCCCGCAGGGTCCATTGCGGCGTGGAGCGCGTCGATCAGTGCCCCCTCACTGTTGGACTGTAGGGTCTGTAGCTCAGCGCCGAGCTGCGCGGCGAGCGCCTGAAGCCTCTCATCTATCTCCGGCAAGGTCATGTGCCCATAGGTATCGGGTTCCCGGCGCCCAAGCAGATTCAGGTTGGGCCCGTGGAGCACCAAAATGCTGACCTTCGCGACTGATTCACCCACTTCCGTCTGTAACTGATCCTTCATCCCACTCCCTCCGCTCCCATCTCGTGTAACACAGCCAGGACCACCGCCTCGGGCACGTCATCCGCCAGGACCACTCTCCCGATCTCCGTCGGGAGCACCCAGCGCAACCGCTTTCCCCGCCGCTTCTTGTCGTGACGCATCGCCGTAGTGACCGACGCTGCGGGCAGGGCCGGGCAGGTCACGGGCAATCCTGCCGTGGACAGCGCGCCGGCAATCTCGTCGGCCAACCCCGGCGCCGCCCGTCCAAGCGCTTCGGAAATCCGCGCCGCCGCTATCATCCCGATCGCAACCCCCTCACCATGTCGCATCGAAAAGCCACTCAACCGCTCCAGCGCGTGGCCCGTCGTGTGGCCTAGGTTCAGGACCGCGCGCCTGCCCCGCTCAAAGGGATCCTGTTGCACGATCTCAATCTTGACCCGGATGGAACGCGCCAGGAGGTCCGGGGTCATGTGGCCCGCGCCCAGGTCCGCTGCAGCAAGCTCGTGGAAGAGGCCGGCATCACCGATCACCCCATGCTTGAGAAGCTCGGCCATCCCTGAGCGCTGTTCCGGCGCCGGAAGCGTCGCCAAGACATCCAGGTCAATAAAGACCAACTCCGGCTGCTTGAAAGCTCCCACCAGATTCTTGCCCTGCGGCAGGTCCACCCCGGTCTTTCCCCCCACGCTGGCGTCCGTCATCGACAGCAGCGTCGTCGGCACTTGAACGAAGCGTACTCCACGCATAAAAGTCGCTGCGGCAAATCCCGCCACGTCGCCGGTCACGCCCCCGCCAAGTGCCAGGACGACGCCGCTGCGGTCCAGGTCCCCCGCCAGCAGCTCTTCGTAGAGAGCGCGCACCGTGGCCAACGTCTTATGCTCTTCGCCATCGGGCAGGATACAGAGGAAGGAGGAGAACCCGTGCTGCCCAAGCACAGCCTGCACTGCGTCGACGTACAACGGGCCGACGGTTGTATTGGACACCACCGCGACCCTGGCACGCTCGGGAATACCCGCAGCACGCAGCGCGCCCCCCAGATAGCCCAACGTCCCGCTGCCGATGTGGATGTCGTATCTCCCACCTGGAGTGGCCACCGGAAGCGTCCGACAGCTCGCCAGCGCCACAATCTCATCGGCGATCTGGGAAAGTGTCCGACCGTTGGTATCGACCTGCCAGGGGATCGCCGCATAAGCGTCACGCCGCGCGGCAAGGAGCTCTCGCACCTCGCCCTCCGGATCCGGCACATTCAGCAGGGGGCGATCCTCAGCCTCGCCGACACGCTCAAGAATCTCATCGACGCCGGCCTGCAGACAGACCAGAACCGAGGACGCCGCCAGTGCTTCACGGTTCGCCGGGTTCACCAGAGCGCCGCCACCGGTGGCAATCACCGCTCCGTCCTGCCCGGCCAACTCCCCACAGAGATCGGCCTCCATCTGCCGGAAGATGGGCTCCCCCTCCTCGGCAAAGATAGCCGAGATGGGCTTGCCGGCGCGGACCTCAATCACACCATCCATATCGACAAAGCGAAGACCCAGCCGGCGGGCGACCTCACGTCCCACCGCCGTCTTGCCCGTCCCCATAAAGCCAGTCAGTACGATATTGGTCACACGTCACCTCGTGAACGCACGCTGACCGCCGGCTTGTGCCGGGAAATGGAGCGCAACCGTGCAGGCAACATCATCCAGCCAGCTCTGGCGCTCCTCCGGCGAGCTCATCACGACACAGCCAACCATCTCTGGAATAGACATTATGTTCGCTTGCGCACTCCACGCACGAATGAAAACGGCGTACCACGGACTACAGGTCGTCTCGCTCCCTCTGCTCGGGCCTCTGCTCGGGCCGGTGTCTCACCGCGCCCGTCTTTGTGTTAAGCGCTCAACAGAGAGGCACGGTGAAATACCGGCCCCAGCGGATAGAGACCCATTCTCGAAGCAGCACCTCCGGTTCCCTCTCCCATCCGCCTCCGCGGCGGTCCGATGGGAGAGGGTCAGGGTGAGGGCTCTTCCGGGCTATTTTCGAAGTAGACTCCCCCTTCAGCGACCTCATCTGCCTCAGTGGTTCAGCGATTCAACACCCCCTCCAGCTCTGTCGCCGTGTCCTCAGCGAGGAGGGCGCGGCCCCAGCAAACCCACGGGGTCACGCAGTCGGGGCTAACACCGGCCCCAGCCTGTAGCTGCTCATTTTCGAAACAGGCGGAAATTGTCCAGATCCAGGGATCGCGTCTGGTGCACCAGCACAGCGTTCAGCAGCTCGATCGCCAGCCGCGACTCCAACGTGATTCCTGCGCGCACGCCCACACAGGGATCGTGCTGCCCTTTGCAGAGCGCGAAGTCAACCTCCTCTAGGTCCTTGCGCACCGATAGCTGCGGGAGCCGGATCGATGAGGTGGGCTTGAACCCCACCCGGCACACCAGCGGCATACCGGTGGTGATGCCGCCCAACATCCCGCCGTGGTGGTTGGATTCGAACCCACGCGCCCGGATAGGATCGTTGTTCTCACTCCCGCGGCGCCGAACGACGTCGATGCCGTCCCCCACCTCACACGACCGTGCCGCGTTGAGTCCGCCAAGACTCCCCATCAACCGCAGCTTGCGGCTCTCGTAGAGTGGGCTCCCGACCAACGGGGGGACATTCACGGCAACGACCTCGACCATCGACCCGAGGGAATCGCCGACGTCACGTGTCTCGTCAATAAGAGCCGCGGTGTCCCTGGCGAACACCGGGTCCAACGTCGGGATCTCGGCCTCAGATAAGGTCTGCTCAAGCGCAGCCAGCTCAGACAGATCCACCGGCCTGGCTAGTGAAGTCCGCTGGATGAGGGCATCCACCTCATCGGAGAGCCGTCTGGAGGATGTCAACGGGCCGACCTCAACCACCGACGAAAGGATCATCGTCTGGAAATGCGCCCGCAGGAAGATCCGAGCGATCGAGCCGCCGATGACGTCCGAGATCGTGGCGCGATAGCTGGAGCGCCCACCACCCCGCGGGTCCGTCGCGCCCTTGGATTGATGATACTTGACCAGGTCAGCGTGGCCGGGCCGAGCCTCACCCCGCGGCCCTGTGAACTGCGCATAGTCTCCCGAACGCTTCGACGCGGAAAGCACGACCGCTGAGATTGGTTCCCCCGTTGTGACACCGCCGGCATAGGTCTGTGTAGCGCTCGACTTACCCCGGAAGCTAACCGCCACACGGGGACCCGATGTCAGGGACGCCAGATCGGTGTCATACAGGCCGGACAGCAAGATAACCTGGTCGGCCTCCTGGCGCGACGTTCCGTGCCGGCTGCTCCCCGGACGCCGTCGATCAAGATAGGCCTGAATCTGCTCGCGCGACAGAGATAGCCCAGGGGGACATCCGAAGACGATCGTTGTATAGCCAGGGCCGTGTGATTCACCAGCCCCGGCAACTGCGAAAATCGGCCCGCCCAAGATCTCCATCATCTCCCCCTCGTGATGCCGACGCCACACCACCACAGCCGAAGCACTGCACGTTGCGCCCATCTGGAAAGCACGCTCAGCGTGTCGCACAATCCTATGCAGCCCGCGGAGCACGTCTTCCGATTACCCGATCAAGCGCACCAGATGGTAGGACTTCTTGCCACGGCGCAATACGACAAACCTCCCATCGACCGCGTCAGACAGGGCCACAGAGCCCGCTGCATCCTCAACCTTGACGTTGTTGACGTAGACGCCGCCGTTCTTCACCAGACGGCGTGCTTCGCCCCTGGACCGCGTCACCTGCAGTTCATCCAGCAGGCCCACAATAGGCACACCTGCGCCCTCAAACCTCGACCGCGCGACGTCGCTGGAGGGAACGTCGGCGAAGACATCCTCGATATCCGCGGAATCGAGCCCCGTCAACTCGCCGCCGAAGAGCACGGAGGAGGCCTTCAGGGCCTTATCCAGCGCGGTCTCTCCGTGTGTGATCCGCGTCATCGCCTCAGCTAGTGCCCGCTGAGCCTCGCGTCGCTCCGGATGCTCTGCCGTCTTCTGCGCCAGACCTTCAATCTCATCGCGTCCCAGCCAGGTGAAGTACTTCAGGTAGTCCACGGTCTCGGCATCGCCCTGGTTCACCCAGAACTGGTAGTAGCGATAGGGCGACGTCTTCTCAGCATCCAGCCAGATCGTCCCAAGCTCTGTCTTCCCCAACTTGTTACCATCCGCATCAGTCACCAGTGGGTAGACCAAGCCGTGGGCCCGCCCGCTGCGCTTGCGCCGGATCAACTCCACACCGGACAGGATGTTACCCCACTGATCACTGCCGCCGGACTGCAGAGTGCAGTTGTAGCGGTCGTAGAGCTGCAGAAAATCGTAGGCCTGCAGCAGTTGATAACTGAACTCAGCGTAAGAGATACCGGATTCCCGGTCCAGCCGCGTCTTCACGGAATCCTTGGCCATCATGTAGTTCACAGTGAAATGCTTGCCGACATCCCGGAGGAACTCCATCATCGTGACGGATCGCAGCCAGTCAGCATTGTTGATGATTTGGGCCGTGTTGCCCTTGACCTGGAAGTCCAGGAAGCGCGCGAGCTGCTTCTTGATGGCCTCAACGTTGGCCTCCACCTGCTCGACACTGAGCATCTGGCGCTCGCTCTTCTTGCCGCTCGGGTCGCCGATCATACCCGTGCCACCACCGGCCAAGCCAAAGGGAGTGTGACCGTAGCGCTGAAGACGTGCCAGCCCCATCAGGGCCAACAGATTGCCGACCTGAAGACTGTTTGAGGTGGGATCGAACCCGATATAGACCGTGACCTTCTCTTTTGCCAGGACCTCGGGAAGCCCTTCCGTGCAGTCATAGACCAGACCGCGCCACTTGAAGTCATCAAATACATTGTCAAAAGCCATGGTGCCTCCCTCTCATACCCGGTGCCGAATCATTCTGGCGTAAGCCTATTCTACCATCTCGTCGACAGGCAGCTGCCGCGGCGACTGGCGCAGTTCCAGCGCGGCTACACATACACGCCGCATCTCGGCCGCGGTCGCCTCAATATCCACAAGCGTATCCAACCACAGTGCCAGCGCCAAAGCACCCTGGCGTGCCAGCATGCCCAAGCCATCAATTGCGCGCGAACCTGAATCCCGCGCCTGACAGAGAAGTCGCGTCTCCAATGGATTGTAGACGAGATCATACACAGTCAAATGGACGGGCATCGGAAGTTCGTCCGGCCACACTGACCCGTTCCTTTTGGGCCACATGCCCACCGTGGTCGCATTGACCAATAACACCGCACCGTGGGCCTCGGCCTGAAGCTTATCCGGCGTAAGCGCTCCCGCACGAACCCGAGATAGGCGCCCGACGCTCCGGCGAGCGGCGAACACTCGCTGAAGATCCGCAACCAACGCCCGCGCACGCCTCGCCGTACGATTCAGCACGACGATCTCTTCCATGCCCGCTGTCAACAACCCATAGACAACAGCCCGAGCTGCACCACCGGCCCCGATCACAACGCCTCTGCCGCGGCCGGCAGGCTCAAATCCACCGGCGCGAAGCGAACCGAGGAAGCCGTCGACATCCGTGTTGTGGCCTTCCAGGATAACGCCCCCACCGGCGTCACGGGCTATCACAACAGTGTTAACAGCCCCCACAGCTGCCGCCTCAGGCGCGACACGATCCATCAGCGCCATCACAGCCTGTTTGTGCGGCACCGTGACATTCACACCGCGGAAGCCCAGGGCAGCTGCCCCACGGATAGCATCACCGACGCAGCGCGGATGCACCGGCAGCGGAATATAGCGCCAGTTGAGCCCCATACGACGCAGCGCGGCATTGTGCATCACCGGTGACAGGCTGTGCGCGACCGGCCATCCGATCACGCCGACCAGTCGTGTTTCGCCATCCACCTCAGGGATCTGCGGTATCGCCCCCATCCCCATCTCTCCGTCCCTATCCATACCCTAGATCCCGTGCCTGAGCTCTGCACCTAAGGAGTTCAGAGCCTCCACAAACCCCGGGAACGAATCAGGTATGCACTCGGCCCCCAACACCGTCGTCTCGCCCTTGGCGACAAGACCGGCGATCGCCAGAGCCATGGCCAGTCTGTGATCCCCGTGGCTGTCCACCTCCCCCCCTGTAAGCTGGGTCGGGCCTTTGACCACGAACCCATCCGGCCGCGGCTCGATGCTCGCGCCCATCTTGGACAACTCCACAGCCACCATCGCAATCCTATCAGTCTCCTTGACCCGCAGTTCCGCCGCGTCCCGCACCACAGTCGTGCCTTCCGCCTGTGTCGCCAGAACAGCCAGAATCGGGAACTCGTCGATCATACGCACGACCGTATCTCCCTGGATCTCCGCCGGCCGGATCGCCGACGCCCGGAGGCGGATGTCCGCGATAGGCTCACCGCCTTGCTCACGCCGGTCTTCCAGCGTGAGCAAGGCGCCCATCTCGACCAACACATCCAGGAGTCCGGTGCGAGTCTCGTTGACCCCTACCCCAACGATGGTCACCTCCGATCCCGGCAGCGCTAGAGCTGCGGCGACCAAGAATGCCGCCGACGAGATATCGCCCGGCACGACACGGTCGATTGGACGCAGCCGCCTGATCCTGGCGGGGTCAAGCCGGGCGGTGCACATATCATAGGTGAGTGGGCTTGGCCCGCCGGCCGGATACTCGACCTGTGCGGCAACCATCCGCTCCGTATGATCACGAGCCGGCCCCGGGAGCTGCACCGTGACCGGGCCATCCGCATAGAGCCCGCCCAACAATATAGCGCTCTTTACCTGAGCGCTGGCCACAGTGAGCACGTGTTCAGAGCCGTGCAGCTTGCCCTGCCCGTGAATGACCAGCGGCCCGTGCCCATCGGTCTCCTCGATCCTGGCCCCCATCGTGGAAAGCGGCTGCGTGATGCGGCGCATAGGTCTGCGCAGAAGCTGCGGATCACCGGTCAACACGCTGTCGAAGGTCTGTCCAGCCAGGATGCCGGCCAACAGCCGCATCGTGGTCCCCGACCGCCGGCAATCCAGCGGTGCAAGAGGCGCTTTGAGACCACGCAGGCCACGCCCATGAACGATCAACGTGGTTGCGCTACCCGCGGTAGCGTGCTCGATCTCAACACCGAGCTGGCGCATACAGCCCATTGTCGCCAGGCAGTCACCCGAGGGCAAGAAACCCTCTATCCTCCCTGTCCCTTCCGCCAGCCCTCCCAGCATCAGCGCACGGTGCGAGATCGACTTGTCGCCGGGGACCGCTGCGACGCCGTACAGGACGACATGATTCAGTTCAGAAAAGCCACGGACAGTCAACCAGCTCATGGGTAATGCTCCCTCCGCGTCTTGCGGATGTAGGTCAACTTCTCCCGCAATAGGTCCTCATCACCCCGATCGACCAAATCAGCGAGATAGGCGAGTTGCTCTCCGCAGACCCGGGCAGCCTTGACGACTTCCTCGCGATTGGTCATCAGGATATCGACCATCATCGTGACATCGCTCCCGGCTACCCGGGAGGTATCGCGGTAGCCACCGGCGAGAATCCGCCAGACCAACGGATCTGCCGACGTCGTCGCATCGGCTGTGCTGACCAATGAGCACGCCAGAAGGTAGGGCAAATGGCTGATGGTGCCGACGAGATAATCCTGGCGCCCACCTTCGATGACCAGGGGCTGCGCCCCCACACTCTCCACCAACGCCTTGCCCAGCGCCAGAGCCTCGTCAGATGTGCGCGCCAGCGGCGAGAGGATAAACGTGCACCCGTCGAACAGCTCGCGCTCCGCAGCCTCATGGCCTGAGATCTCCTTACCACACATCGGATGTCCCCCCAGCGGCTGAACGTGATCCGGCAGCTGCGCCATCGCCGCCAGGATCAAGCCCTTCGTGCTGCCCAGATCCATGAGCAGCGAGCCCGGCTTCATCCACTCCCCCACCTGGCCCACGAGCTGGATGATGGACCGCACCGGCGTCGCCAGCACAACGATGTCGGCCTTGCGAGCCGCGGCCCCCAGATCCGCAGTCGCCTGATCGACAAAACGCCGCTCCAAGGCGCACGCCAGCGCATGCGCATCACGATCCACGCCGATGACGTGCCCGCACTGACCCTGGAGGGCCCCCGCAAGAGAGCCCCCCATCAAGCCCAGCCCCACAATGGTCACGGCACACTCAGAAAGAGGTCTCATCTGGGCACCTATATCGTACGTCCGACCGCCTTGGCGATCGAACGCAGCGAGACCATCAACTCCGCAAAACGCGCTGGCTTGAGCGACTGAGCACCATCCGACATCGCGGTCTCGGGGCTGGGATGTACCTCGATGATCAGGCCGTCCGCCCCGGCCGCCACAGCCGCCATCGCCATCGGCGCGACCAGTTCCCACCTACCGGTTCCATGGCTCGGGTCCACCACCACCGGTAGATGACTCAGCTGCTTCAACAGCGGAACCGCGCTGAGATCCAGTGTATTCCGCGTGTAGGGCTCGAAGGTCCGGATGCCCCGCTCACAGAGGATCACCCGGTTGTTGCCGTGCGAGAGGATGTACTCGGCCGACATTAGCAGCTCCTCAATCGTCGACATCATCCCCCGCTTGAGCATCACAGGGCGCTGCGACTCCCCCACCGCGTGAAGCAGCGCGTAGTTCTGCATACTCCGCGCACCGACCTGAAGGATATCGGCATAGGTGGTGACCAGCGGCACCTGCTCCGGCGCCATCACCTCTGTGATCACCGGCAAGCCTGTCGCCTGGCGGGCCTCAGCTAACAGCTTCAGACCCTCGTGTCCCAGTCCCTGGAAGCTGTAGGGCGAGGTACGCGGCTTGAAAGCTCCGCCGCGGATGACGTGGGCGCCGGCTTCCTTGACCGAGTGAGCCGCCGACATCAGCTGTTCACGGCTTTCCACGGCACATGGTCCGGCCATCATAATGATCTGTTGGCCACCGATCGACACACCATTGATCGGGAACACAGAATCCTGAGGGTGGAAATCACGGCTCGCCAGCTTGAAGGGACGCAGCACCGGTACGGCGCGCTCCACCCCCGACATACGCGAAAATTGCTCGCCGTCGATGGGGCGTCCATTACCGATGATGCCGACGATGGTTCGCTCCTCCCCCTCCGAGAGATGAACTTGACACCCCATTTGCTCTACCCGAGCTACAATGTTGTCAATCTCGCCCCGTGTAGCCCCGTGCTTCATAATGATAATCATCGCGACTCCCCCCTTCTCGCTCTCTTCCCCTTCAGATGACACTCTCCGCATCGCACCGAGCTAAGCCTCCGCCGAGCTATCCCATTGCGTCGTAGCCTCAGGCATCGGCGTCATAGCCGCCGGATAGGAGCCCAGCAACTTGATGAAAGACGTATGCCGCAGCAGTCCCATCAGCGCGGCCTCAGATGGCAGATCCTGGCAGTGCCCCTCGAAATCCACATAGAACATATACCTCCATGGCTCATTCTGGCGAGGGCGAGACTCAATCTTGGTCAAGTTGATCCCGCGGTTCGCGAATTCCCCCATAGCCTTGTACAAGGCACCCGGGCTGTGGCGGGTCGTGAAAACAATGGATGTCTTCGACCGCTGTGCACGCGGCGGATCTTCCAGGCCCATCAGGAAGAACCGCGTGTAGTTGAAGGGAAAATCCTCAACGCCGCGATCCAGTATCTGCAGCCCGTAAAGCTCGGCGGCCAGACCGCTGGCGATCACCGCCACATCGGGCTCAGGGCTCGCCGCAAGGTCACGGGCACTGCCCGCTGTGTCGAACGTCGCTTCGGGTTTGAATCCATAGCGATCGAGATAGCGCCGGCATTGTGCCAGGGCCTGAGGATGAGAACGCACGCGGAGGATCGCGTCGCGCTCCACGCCAGGCATAGCCATCAACATATGGTGCACACGCAGAATCACCTCGGCGTTGATGCGCAGATCGCGCTGCATCAGAAGTTCATAGGCGCCCGTCACGGAGCCCGCTACCGCGTTTTCCACCGGCAGCATCGCGTAGTCGGCAACGCCGTCCTCCACCGCAACAAACATCTGCTCAAACGAGCGACACGGCAGCACCTCAACATCAGATCCGAAATACTCTCTGAGAGCTTCCTCAGAATAAGCCCCCGCCACGCCCTGGAATGCAATCTTGGTCATCGCTTCTCCTCCATCAAGTCTGGTCTGAGTGCTTGAGCTCCCCGAAGGTAAACGTGCCGAATCTCATCTGGAGTATGCTCCGTGTTCCAATGAATCAAGACCCTGATGCAGCGTCTCAGGCTGCCCGTCACCTGCATCTCCTGCATACACAGCAGCGGTGTCTGAATCCACCCCAGCTCACGAGCCGCTAGCGCTGGATAGGCAGCATCCAGATCCGGCGTTGCCGTGAAGACCGCGCTGGCGACATCCTCAAGCGTGATCTGGTTGACCGTGATGATCTCGGTCAGCAGCCCGGAGGTCGCCTCCAGGATCGCCGCCCGTGAATTTTCCGCGACCGTTGTCGCCCCCCTCACACCCAAACACCTCATCCATCCCCTCCTTGGTTGGCACAAAAAAAGACGTGAAGCCGATCGGCTCCACGTCTTTGGTTGCTCTTGGGATCTCTTGATCTACATCATCCTTCTAGCAGCGCGAAGCGACCGACCCGGGAGGGCCAGCTAAAATAGAAGGTGTAATAGATGTAGGTCTCGTTAGGATTCAAATTGCCTTACTCCATAGAACTAACACCCAACTGCTAGTGCAGGTTGCTATCCTGACTCTAGTCTAGCCGCATTACCGTGTTTGTCAAGCAGATTTCGCAACGGGCGTGTTTCGGAATGGAGGCGAATGCCCAACAACAGCCCATCGCTGGATAGTCACCAGGCTCTATGCCCATTTCAGAGCACACGGTCACCCAGTCGGCTTGCAGTTCAGGCCCTGACGATGGTCAGCATCGCAGACATCTATGGTCCAGAATTGCCATTGGGCTTCAGGTTGCGTGGACTTCCATCGGGCTTCTGCCCCCGAAACAAGACGCCGCCCTCACAACAAGACCTAGCCGGCCACACGCTGAAGCGCGTCCAGAGCGGAGGTCAAGGCAGTCCCCATCGACTTCAGCATACTCTCCCGGGTCTTCAAAGCCTGCATAACCATCGTCTGATGCATATCCCACACGGAGCGATCCACCTGGTCATTGTTGTCTACCGGCAAGCAGATCGTCGTGTCACAGTCGAAGTCGATCTTCGTATAAGCCCGCAGCTGCAACTGTCGCGCTAACGTCGGATCAGCCAAGTCCAACTCACCCCCGGCCAGTGTGGCGATCTCCGCACTCGGTGTGGTAAAGGTGCGCACCTCCAGGGTGCTAATATCTTCGACGAAGGACTCTGCCTTCGCAGCCAGGTCTTTCGCAAACTTCTCAATCGCCAGCCTCAGATCGCTCTCAGCCATCTCATTCTCCTCCCATACAGGATAATTCACTCGTCAACCCTAGGCGCCGAACCGCGCGCAATCGAGGGGATCTCCCGGTCCCTAACCTGGTGCTTCCTGGTTAACCTGAACCTGCTCCAACTCTGCCAGTACATCACGTACAAACCTGTAAACTGCCGGGAAGAGCAAGAACTGCCCCCCGGGGACCGATGCCTTGACCGACAGCGATAGAGCACCGGACGCGACAACCGAGATCAGCCGCAGCCACGCCTGACGTGTTGCCAATACCAGGCGTACAGAGTCCATATGCAGCGCCATATCCAATGGCCCAATGCCATCTTGCCAGGTCACGCTATGGTCACCCGACCAGTCGACGATCGTCAACGCCACGGGCTGCCCGCCGACGCTCGTCTCCACACGCGCATAGTGTTGAACCAGCCGGCGGAATCGAGCGACCAGGGCCTCACACTGCTCATAAAGATGCAAAAGAGAGATCGCCCCTGCATCTCCTGCGCCATAGGCCACAGCAGAGCCCCGCAGCGCCATCACCTCGGCGAGCAACGCGGATTCCGCGTCGGCTGTTTGAGCGCTGTAACCAAGCCCCATCTGCAGATCGGATAATCGCTTCTCGGCTGCTTCGAGATACGCCTGACGGACCCTTGCCGCGGCCAAACGCGCCTCAAGCTCAGACTTAGCCTCACCTCGGGACGCCGGGAGCTCAGCCCGCCAGATCAGTCCCGGCTCAACCGCACCTGCCGGCGAGGATGTTGCAACAGCGTCTTCTGCTACGGCTGCAAACGCAGTCGTCTGGGGAGCATTCAGCTCCCAGATCCCCAGAAGATCATCGGCAGGGAGCGCTGCCGCTCCCTCAAGCACGCTTAAGCCTGTGAGCGTGAATCGCGATACAGTCATCAGGACCCAATTCTGAGGCTGTCCAGCAACCTGGCGGCCAGATCCGCCATCGTCGCGAGGAAGTTCGCCCGGCTCTCCTGAGCCTCCTCAACCATCGCTTTGTGAATCGACCACAGTGCCGAATCCACACCCCGATCACTCTTCTCGGGAACGTAGACCTGCAGGTCGCCGTCGAACGCGACACGGGTGAGCGCGCGCAGAGTCGCGGACACCTCCCGACGGCCATCCAACGCCTCCGCCACAGCAGCGATGTCCGCGGTCGAGTAAGTCCTGACATCCAACGTAATAATGTCCTCGGCTGCGTTGCCCAACGACGTGGCCAGCTGATCGGTAAAGGACTTGAGCGAGGCCTTCAGCTTCTCGAATTGGTCCTCCAGCCCATACCCGATAGCAGCATGATCACTCTGCACAACGGGGACCAGGGCTGCAGGCTGGAGCACAAATTCGGGCACAGCCTCCACGACCGGAGTCGCCGGGACCTCTTGCCGCACCTCAGTCTCGAGAATCGGCGCCGGCTCTCGCTCAGCAATCGGTAACCGAGCTGCGGGGTCACCGATCACGATGTAGCTCCGCGCATCGTTGTTGGCCGTCCAGCGATAGACCAACTCATAATCGCTCAAATACGATGGATTCCATTTCAGTTCCTCAAGGTCGGCGCTGAGATCAGAGCTGAGCTCCGCATAGCGCATATCAAAGCTGCTATCGGTCGCCATCCCGATGGGATGACCATTCATCAAGGTGCGCATCGCCGTGATAAAGGCCTGGTTCTCGCCACGCCCCTGCGGCGAGATGAACGAATAGCCCCACGCGCGCTCCACGTGCCCGATCACGGCCAGGGCCCCCTGTTTCAGAAGTTGCTGGGGCAACGCCGCCGTAAAGCTGCGCGGTGCGATCTTCTCACGCACCTTGAAGGCTTGGGATGAAAACTGGTCTAGCTGCGGTGTTCCAGCACCATAACAGGCGAAGAAAAACGCCATCATACCGGTGAGATCCGCCGATGTATCGACGTCCTCGGCTGCAAAGTAGTGGTTCCTCAGCACATCGGAGCCGGGACCTGGCCAATCCTGACACAGCAACGCGCCCTGCTGCTGCAGTTGTGCCCGATGATTCGGCGGGAACTCGATTCCGTGGCTGGCCGTGAAGAGCAACGCCGGCGTCTGGGCCGAATCACCGCCCAGCAAGCGCTGCAGCTGGTCGTGGGTCGCCTCTCCCTCTCCCATGAAGGGAGCCAGCACATCCCAATCGTGGTCCAGGGCGATATCGAAGTCCGGAGCTGCCACAACTAGATTCTCATACAGAGGCTGCACCAGTACCTGCGCGCTCAACTGGGTGGCCTTGTCGCCGTGGTTGGTCGGCGCGAAGAACGCCACCTGGCGCGGCAAGACGATGTCACCGCTCTCTGCGGCCACAACGCTCCAGGCATAATCTTGGTAAGCCTCGATATCGCTGCCAAAATCCAAACGACCGACAGCGCGCATGAGGTCCAATTGGTATTGGAAGCTGTAGGGGATTTCCTCGGGTGTTCCCACAAGCAGAAGATAGAAGGGCATCTCCCGAGGGTCTGCCAGCCCCGGCCCCACTCCTAGACGTTCGAAGAACTGCCCCTTTCGCTCCCCCGAACGGTAGGCACTCCCGCCCTCATAGATATGGAACAGATCGCCCGCCCGCTCTCGGCGCATGTCGAAGAGAGGCTGCAGCGCTTCCTTGATCTCCTCCCGAACGTTGGGGTGCATTTCAGCAGGGAAGATCGCCCCCCAGCCGACATTCGCGATATCGGCGGGATCCCCGGCCCCCGGGATCGTCGGCCACGCGGTGGGATTCTGCGCCTTGAAGCGCAGTTCACTCAGTCGGGCCTCTTCCAGCCTGACCCGCAGATCTGACTGCGCATCGGTCACGGGTTGGAGCCGATCGTCCACTTGGGCCAGATCGGCCAACTTCCTCTGACGCTCGACAAAATCGCGGTAATCCTGCGGCAAGGGCGCACCACGGACCAGCCGCGCCAGTTTTTCACTGGACAGCGGGGGTTGGCCGTATTCACCCGTGATAGCATTGATGCCGTTGAAAACCAGATCCCCCTCGAAGTATGCTTTCAGATCATCAGGCATAGCCAGACTCCTTTCTCCCAGGGCTGAAGATCAGCCACGCTACAGGCATAACAAGCTTATGGAACCCAAAGGGTTCCCGCTGGTGAAGATCCTGCAAGATCAGCTTTCCCCCCGCTCCTGAAGCGTGGCGCCTGCAAGACGTACAGCAGGATCGCCGATAATAATGTAGCCGCGCGCATCGTTATTTGCGGTCCAGAGCTCAGCCAGCCGATAGATATCCTCAACCGTGGGCGGATCTCGCATATGGTCGTAGAGATAGGCCAGCTCGGTCGCGATCGCCGCGTGCCGCATATCGAAACAGTCCAGGGCAGCACCAACCGGCTGCCCCGCCAGCAAGTGCTCAATCGCCGCCGCAAAGACCTCGATATGCTCGCGTTTTCGCCCCACCATGCCCACCGGACGATTCGGCATCTCAGAGAGAAAAGAGAGCCCCCAGCTTCTCTCGACGTGCCCCACCACGGCCAGCGCCCCACGATCCCGTAGCGCCAGCATCGCCTTAGGAAGAGCCGCGACAAAAGGTACCTCCGCGATGGCCTGCGACGACGCCCTAAATGCGGAACGGTGGTATTCATCATAGTGAGGCGTACCGGCGCCGAAGCACGCAAAAGCAAACCAGATCATACCGCGTAGGTTGAGGTCATCGGTCACATCACTGGCGGAAAAATAGGCGTCCGACGATACTTCCCCGGCCTCGCCTGTCCAATCCTGACATAGGAGAGCTCCCTGGTCAAGCCGCTGCCGGTGATCCCCAACCGGAAACTCCATACCATGCGTCGCTGTGAAGAGCAGTGCCGGCGGCGTCTTCAGACGCAGAATGCGCGCCAGATTGGCCTTGGTGGCGTGCGCCGGCGCAACGCTCAACACTTGCCAGGCAGACCCAGCGATCCTGGACCGGATGTGCCGGTACAACGGCGCGATCAGATGGTTGGCCGACAGAGACGTAGCGACATCACCCGGATTCTCCGTCCCAAAGAGCACCACCTGGGGATGCGCACGCGCCGGCGCTGCCTCCGATGCTACCACGTTCCGAGAGTAATTGGCATAGGCCGCGATATCTTCACCAAAGTCCAGGCGTCCCACAGCATACTGGACATCCAGCTGATACTGAAACTCGAAAGGAATCTCCTCGGGACCTCCCACCAGGAGGAGATAGTAAGGGACACCCGTCTCGTCCGGAGCAGCCGGATTGGCAGCATCAGCATGGCGTGGTGGACGGTGCAGAAAGCCTCTGACCGTGTCTCCGGGCCGGTACCCTTTAGCCCCCGCATAGACCCGGTAGAGTTCCCCAGCCTGCCCGGCCCGCAGCTTCAGCAATGGCGCCAGCGCTACCTCAATCGCTTCCTGGCGGGAGGTTGGCCATATGGCAGGAAATACGATACCCCAACCGGCTTCGGAGAGATCCCCGGCGTCCACCCAGGGCACAGTTCCCAGCTGACCGGTGGCACGGCGCTGCAGCTCATCCAGCCAGTCCCGCAGTGCCGCCTGAATCTCATCCACACCAATCGGCGGTGAATCTCGCCGCAGGGAAAGCAAGACGCCACGAAGATTCGCCACAACACCGTGCCACGAAGCACTGGCGCCCAGCGACGACAAAGCAGCCAGCCGTTGCCTGAAGTCTCCGGTATCCGAAGCCAGGGCATCAGGGGCCGCGGCGTCTGACGTCGTGGCGTCCCATCCCCGCGACAGTCCGCGAAGTGTACGCACCAATCTACGCAGCGGGCCAACCACCCCATCCGTGCCGGGCACCACTTGCAGCGACGCAACCGGCAACCGGTCCAGTGAGCTGGTAACTCCCTCAATCCATGCCAGACGCAGTCGCCGGTCTGCATCCCTGACGACCACGCCGTCACCCATCAAGTACGTCCGCCGGATCATATGTAGCGCTTGATCAAACCGCGACGTGAGATTTCCACGGAGATGATCAGGCAACAGGTCATCGCGACGGAACAACCATTGAGCCAGGAAAATCCCCTGACCACCGTTGAGCAATCGCACGATATGCACCACCGTCTCTACCGGCTTCTGCGCGAGGCGAGCAGCCAAAGCCTGCACGTCTTCAACAAACGGACTCCCATCATCGCCAAGGAGAATCGCCAGTATCTTGCGCGCCGCTCTGTTGGGCCAATCAGCGGTCGTGTCGGGGAATTGGGACGGAGAACGGAGCACGTCCTGAACTAGAGAAGCCACAATGTCCAGAACTTTCTGTTCGTTGAGGGTGCGGTCAATGAGCTCACGCTGCAGATCCTGGAGCTGCCGGGTTGCACTATAGCGATCTTTGAGGACGTGGTCAACTAACGCCTCCGCCGACATCGGCTGGAGTCCGTAGTGCCCCGTCTCTCCGTTAACACCATTGAAGTAGAGCATCTCAGTCACTGCCTGATTCTCGTCGATGATGGAGCGCTCACGCCCTACCAGCGTGCGCGACCTGGCAATCCCAAACGGCCACGAGGAAATGGCGGCCAGCGGCTATGGGTCACGACTGCAGCCGGCTGTGTCGGCGCACGTCATAGAACAGCATCGGTGAACAGTGCCGCATTCAACTAGAAGTATAGCATAGCACATACGCCGGCGCAAACTATGTCTCACAGCAAGCACGTTTCACAACAGGGGCGAAGGCACAGCAACAAGAGATGCATCCCTTTGGACCGATTGCCGGCCTACTAGCCTCCCAGACGTGTTTCGCTTCCAAGGGTGATAACCAGATGTATATCCATGCAACCTGACCACCCGGTAACGGTCTTTGCCCGTGATCGTTCACTATGCCGGCTGTCGTCAGGGCCAGGCCGGCTCCTCCCCCGCTATTGCCTCCAGCGGTTCTCCTCGTACAATTGTGCGGTGGGTCACACACCAGGCTGGACACGACATAGCACAATTGACGTAAGGAGTCGTTTGATGATTGGAATGAAAGCGGAAGGCCGGAGCTTCCCACTTGGAGCTACCTGTTACCCTGACGGTGTGAACTTCAGCGTCTTCTCCAAGTATGCTGATGCTGTCGAGTTAGTGTTGTTTGACCATGCGGATGATCAAGAGCCCAGCCGTGTGATCCCTCTGGATCGCCGGAAAAACCACACCTTCTACTACTGGCACGTCTATGTGCCGGATATCGGCCACGGTCAATTGTACGGGTACCGGGTGCGGGGCACCTACCGTCCCACACGCGGCTTCTATTTCGACGGTGACAAGCTCCTTGTAGATCCCTATGCGCGGGCGGTTGCCCCGAGCAGTACCTACAGCCGGGCCGCGGCCAAGGGCTTCGGCGCGAATCTCGGCCAAGGTATCAAGAGCGTCGTCGTCGATCCTGACACCTACGACTGGGAAGGTGACCAGCCGCTTAGCCAGCCCTATGCCAGCACCGTCATCTACGAGATGCACGTGCGGGGGCTGACCAAGTCGGCACCGGATGTCGCACCGGACAGGCAGGGCACCTACTTGGGCGTGATCGACAAGATCCCCTACCTTCGGTCGCTGGGGATCACATCGGTGGAGCTGCTGCCCGTACAGCACCACGATACACAGGATAGCCCGGATCACCTGGAAAACTACTGGGGGTACAGCCCCATCGCACTCTTCGCCCCGCATCATGGCTATGCCTCTCAGCAGGAGAACCCGCTCTGCGCGATCGATGAGTTCCGCGACATGGTCAAGGCACTGCACCGGGCCGGGATCGAGGTCATCCTGGACGTCGTCTTCAATCACACCGCTGAGGGTGACGAGAACGGGCCGATTCTCTCATTCAAAGGGCTGGAAAACCGGGCCTACTACATCCTCAAGGACGACCGCGCCACCTATGCCAACTACAGCGGCACGGGCAACACGCTGAACGCCAACCACTCTGTCGTGCGCCGGCTCATCATCGATTGTCTGCACTACTGGCTATCAGAGATGCACGTCGATGGCTTCCGCTTCGACCTTGCATCAGTGATGGCGCGTGACGAGGACGGTGAACCGATGGAGAACCCGCCGATCCTCTGGCAGATTGAGTCGGACCCCGTTCTGGCCGGAGCCAAGATTATTGCCGAGGCTTGGGATGCCGCAGGGCTTTATCAGGTCGGATCCTTCATCGGCCACCGGTGGGCAGAGTGGAATGGGCCCTTCAGAGATGACGTCCGCCGCTTTGTCAGAGGTGACCCGGGTATGGTACAGAACCTGGCTGCTCGCCTCACCGGCAGCCCGGATCTCTACACGCAGCCGGACCGAGAGCCCAACCGCAGCATCAACTTCAACACATCCCACGATGGATTCACACTCAACGACCTGGTCTCGTACAACCAGAAGCACAATCTGGACAACCTGGAGGACAACCGCGACGGCGACAACGCCAACTACAGCTGGAACTGCGGCTTGGAGGGACCGACCACAGTCACCGCCATCGAGGCCCTGCGGCAGAAACAAGCTCGCAACTTCTTGACCATTCTTTTCGTCGCCCAGGGAACGCCGATGATTCTGATGGGGGATGAATGTCTGCGCACGCAACAGGGCAACAACAACGCTTACTGCCAGGACAATCAGATTGGCTGGTTCGACTGGGAACGCCCCGACCTCTATCCAGGTTTCCTGCGCTTTGTTCGCCGCCTCATCACGTTCACACAAGGCCTTGAGGTCTTCCGCAAGGAGGCGTTCTGGCATACTTCGGAGGGAAACTCAGTTCCACGGCTCATCTGGCACGGCGTGGAGCTCGATCAGCCGGATTGGGCATACAACTCCCACAGCCTGGCGCTTGAACTGCAGTCTCCACACGACAGCGAGCACCTCCACATCATTCTGAACGCCTATTGGCAGCCGCTGACCTTTGATCTTCCAGCACCGACGCTGGCGGATCATCCGGAATCACGATGGCATCGCATCATCGACACATCACTGGCCGCGCCCGATGACATCCACAGCGCGGGAGAAGCGCCCGCCATCACATCGAACACCTACGAAGTTGCGGCGAGATCAAGCATCGTGCTGCTGGCCCGGCCCAGTATCCCTCATTAGGTAGCGACGTGCCGGCGACCTTGACTATAGGCCGGCAGGGCGCGTTCCAGGAAACCTTGTCTAATCGGTTTGGTTATGCTATAATCCGGTCAAAGGGAGTGGAGTATAGTGACACTCGAAAGTGGGGCGAGCCCCACTTTTCTTTGTAGATACCCTTGAAACAGAACGGGGAGGCAGATTCTTAATGAAGAGCGAGTTCGCCCTGGCGTTTAACCAGGTCTGTGCTGAATACAACTTGCCGAAAGAGGTCGTCCTGGATGCAATTCGGGCGGCCTTGGCGACTGCCTACAGACGTGACTGGAAGATTCCTGCAACCCAAAACATAGAAGCTGAGATTAGTCTGGAGACCGGGCTAGCGCGTATCTATATCGACAAAGTCGTCGTAGAGGAAGAAGTTGAGGACCCCCAGATCCAGATTCGACTCGTGGCGGCGCGCAAGCGAAAAGCCGATGTGCAGGTCGACGACATGTTGATGGTAGATGTCACGCCGGGTAACTTCGGCCGTATTGCCGCACAGACAGCCAAACAGGTGATCACACAGCGACTGCGGGAAGCCGAGCGTGAGAGCCAATTCAATCGCTTCAGCCGGCAGGAAAACGAGATTATCATCGGCACCGTGCAGTCGGTCAACCCAAGAGGCGTGACCCTGCATCTGGAACGTACCGAAGAGGCGCATATGCCGCGCCGCGAACAGATCCCCGGCGAGCGGTACGTACTGCATCAGAAGATCCGTGTTTACGTTTTGGAGGTGCGCCGCACGTCGAGAGGCCCTGAGATCATTGTCAGCCGCAGTCACCCGCGGATGCTGCGCCGACTACTGGAGATTGAGGTACCGGAGATCCGCAACGGTCAAGTGGAGATCAATGCTGTGGCGCGTGAAGCTGGGACGAGGGCGAAGGTTGCCGTCTCCGCACGGCAGGCGGGCATCGACCCAGTCGGAGCCTGTGTGGGTATGCGTGGTATGCGCATCCAGACAATCTCGAACGAGTTGCACGGTGAGCGGATCGATGTTGTGCAGTGGAACGAAGATCCCGAGACATTCATCAGCAATGCGCTCAGCATTCCCAAGATCGTCAATGTGACGCTGGATGAACATCACCCCGGCGGGCGGACCGCATCTGTAGCTGTCCTTGACGAGCATCTATCGCTCGCCATCGGGCGCTCGGGGCAGAACGCACGCCTCGCTGCCAAGTTGACGAACGGGCGCATTGATATTCAAGGCGCGACAGAGGCAGCTATGTGGGCCCTCGCCCAGGTCAACCAGACACCCGACTTGCTGGAAGTGCTGCGAGGCAAAGCCGCGCTTATCCCTCGTCTTGCGGCGATCATGCGCACTCACGAGGAGGACCGCTATCCCTATACCGACGAAGAGCGCAACATCATCGGCACGGTGATCAAGGCAGTCCGCGAGGCAGTCATCGCACGACGGAATGCCGAGCGCCCCGGCTCAGGCCAGGCAAGAGCACGGCGGCTTGCACAGCGCGACGCAGATGCCGATCGTGTGAAAGCGAAACAAGAAGCGCACGACCGAGTGCCTCGGGGCGCCTACAAGATGCCGCTGGAGGAACTCGGTCTGTCTAAGAGGGTTCACAATCACCTCATGGCCAGCGGATTGGAAAACATCGGCGAAGTGATGGAGAAGCTGGCTGTCGGCGATGAACCACTGCTCATGATCAACGGGATTGGCGTCAAGGCGCTACGCGAGATCAAAGACGCGGTGGAGACCAGTGGGCTCCAGCTGCTGGACCAGGGCGACATTCAGGATGAACAAGTTGAGGTTAACACTGCCGTAGAGGCTGAGGTCGCTGAACCCGCAGCTGAGCCAGAAACTGCCGTAGAGGCGGAGGAACCGATCGGCGCCAAGGACTTGGCATCAGAAGAGAAAACGGGCGAAGAGACTATAGCAGCGACAGACGAGCCGGTCGCCAAAACAGAGCCGGCGGACGATGTTGACAAGCTCGATGAGGGCTCAGAAGAGACAGCCCTAGAAGTTGCCTCGTCGTCCGACGAGGACTCTACGGTGAGTCTTGACGATGTTGTTTTTGCAGACGAAGATGACGAAGAAGGCACCGATATCTCCGAATCGGGTGATCGTCAGGGCAAGAGACGACGCCGGCGCACGGTCGTGTTCGACGATGCCAGCGGTGAAACGTTTGTCGTGCGGAAACACCGCACCGGCTCCGAATCCTGGGACGAGTATAACGAGGACTATTAGCCTGATTGGCACAGTGTCATGAATCCTTTGGTGGGTCCTGTCGCGATTCCCGGATCTCAATCTGGGCACGAAATATCATGCTGAGACGACTGCAACAACGATAGAAAGCAGTATCTCACAGGCCACTCTGGCCCTCGATGATGGGACGCCGAAGGTATCTAGGCGTCCCATTTCTTGTGTCTATCATAGCCTGATAGAATCAGATTGTGACTATGGTGAAGAAAAAAGGTCAGCCCAAACGGAAGCATGTCCCATTGAGAACCTGTGTGGCATGTCGGGAGACAAAGCCGAAACGTGAACTTGTCCGCGTGGTGCTCTTACCTGACGGGACCATCAGAGTGGATGAAACGGGCAAACAGAACGGACGGGGCGCCTATCTATGCCGTCAACATAGCTGCTGGCAGAAAGCGCTCAAGCAGGGCAGTCTCAAGCGCGCACTGCGCACACAACTAACGCCCGAGGCGTTTGCCGCGCTGGAAGCGTATGCAGGGTCGCTTCCGGTGTCGTGTAAGGAAAACTGACTAGCACCTTGGGTGCACAGCTTATGAGAACGGGGCAAAGGAGAAAGACATATGGCAGAAAACGAAATAACAATTCCTGAGGTCATCACAGTACGGGATCTTGCGGATCTGTTGGGGGAGACCCCCATCAAGCTGATCAAATCCCTGATGAGCAACGGTGTGCTGGCCAGCATCAACCAACAGGTGGATTTTGATACTGCCTCCATTATCGCTTCCGAGTTTGGCTTCGAGGCCAAACAACCCTATGCGGAGCTCGAGCAGGAGGGCGAGACCGAGCTTTCCGCTTGGCAAATCCTCCTGGCAAACGAAAACCCTGAAGACCTCAAGGATCGCCCTCCCGTTGTCACGGTTCTTGGTCACGTTGATCACGGCAAGACGTCGCTGCTGGATGCCATCCGACATGCTGACGTAGTCGCTGGGGAAAGCGGGGGAATCACCCAGCACATCGGTGCCTATCAGATCAAGCACGAGGGCAGGCGGATCACTTTCCTGGACACGCCCGGCCACGAGGCCTTCACAGCGATGCGCGCCCGCGGTGCCAATACAACGGACATTGCCGTTCTGGTTGTGGCAGCCGACGACGGCGTCAAGCCTCAGACCATCGAGGCCGTCAACCACGCGCGTGCCGCGCACGTGCCGATCATCGTGGCACTCAACAAGATCGACAAAGCCAATGCACGCGTCGAGGGGGTGAAGCAGGAGCTCGCAGAGTTGGGGCTCACCTCCGATGAATGGGGCGGCAGCACCATGGTCATCCCGGTCTCCGCGAAGATGAAGGTGGGCTTGGAGGATTTGCTCGAAGCGATCATCCTGGTTGCGGATGACGTCACGGTCAAGGCCAACCCCGGACGAGAGGCCGTCGGCACCGTCCTCGAAGGCCGCTTGGACAAGCGGCGTGGCCCATTGGCCACGGTCTTGATCCAGAATGGCACCCTGCGCATCGGTGATGTGTTGGTCGTCGGGCAGACATGGGGCAAGGTCCGCGCGCTGGAAGACGAGAACAGTGTCCGGCACCAAACCGCGCCGCCAGCAACCCCGACCGTCGTCATCGGCCTCCACGACGTGCCGGTCGCCGGCGATTTTCTGGAGACCGTCAAGAACGAGCGTATGGCCCGTGCCATCGCCGAGAAGCGCAGACAAGAAGCCAGACAGCGCGAGCTGACCCACGTTAGCCGCCCGCTGTCGCTGGATGATTTCTCCTCAGCGATCCGCGAGGGTGAGATCAAGGAACTTAGCATCGTGCTCAAGACCGACGTCCAGGGCTCTATCGAACCGATTGTCAACAGCGTCGAGCAGCTCAGCCAGGCCGACGTCAAGATCAACGTGATTCACGCTGCGGCCGGCAATATCAGCGAGTCGGATATGAACCTTGCTCTGGCGTCCAACGCCATCATTCTGGGCTTCCGTGTCTCCGCCAATACCGCCGCACAGCGTATCGCCGATACGGAGAGGATGAAGATCCAGATCTACGAGATCATCTACCGGTTGGTCGAAGACGTCGAGAAAGCCCTGAAAGGCATGCTTGAGCCCACCTATCAACCCGTGCTGATCGGTGAAGCCGAAGTCCGCCAGCTGTTCACTATCTCAAGCATCGGCACCATCGCCGGGTGCTTCGTCACCCGCGGCACCGGCCGGCGCAATGCTAAGATCCGCGTGATCCGCAATAAGGAGATCCTGCACGATGGCACCATCGAATCTCTGAAGCGATTTACAGAGGATGTCCGTGAGGTGCGACAGAACTTCGAGTGCGGCGTGAAAATCGAAGGATACAACGACCTAGAGATCGGCGATCGCCTGCAGTTCTATGTTATGGAGCGTGTCGAAGCGGAATAGGCCGCTTTGGAGGGAATCCTATGGGTAAGAAGTACATAAACCGCATCAACCAGCTTATCCGGCGTATAGTCGCGCAGCTTCTGATGGAAGAGAGCAACGATCCAAGGCTTAGCGAGGTGACCATCACCGGCGTAAGCGTCAACCGGGACACAACGCGTGCCGAGGTCTACTACAGCATCATCGGCACACAGGATGAGATCATGGAAGTTCAGGCAGCGCTGGATGGCGCTGCCGGGTGGCTGAGGAGCAAGATGGCACCCGGCCTGCGACTGCGAAACCTACCACAACTGGTGTTCGTCTACGACCCTTCCATGGCGCACGGTACGCGGATTGATGAAATCCTGCAACAACTTCATGACAAGGACGCTCAACCTGATGACCCAGTCGAAAACACCATCGAATACCGCGAAACAGATAGCGTCACTGCTGCGCAAGAGTGAGCGCGCGTTGCTGATCACGCACCCGAGACCGGACGGCGACACAGTTGGATCAGCGTTGGCCCTGCGCCTGGCGCTGATCCAACTTGGCAAGGAGCCCACGGTGGTCTGTGTGCATCCCCTGGGCAGCAGCCTGACGTACCTCCCCGGAGCTGACGCGTTTGCCACCGACGTAGCAGACGATGCTGACATTGATCTCATCGCCGCCATCGACATGAGCGATCTGAAACGAACCGGTGGCATCTACAGAGAAAGTTGGCGGGGAAAACTACCGCTGGTCGTCATCGATCATCACGAGACCAACAACGCTTTCGGCGATGTCAACTTGGTTCGCACAGATGCGGCAGCAACCGCTCTCCCCATCATCGACATCATCGACGCCTTGGGCGTGCCGGTGACAGGCGACATAGCTACATGTCTCCTGGCAGCCATCCTTACTGATACACGCGGGCTGCGCACCCAGACCACCACGCCCGACCTCCTACGGACCGTCAGCGAGCTAATCGAGGCCGGCGGCGACTATCTGGGCGTGATGCAGAAGAGCCTCGACGCCGTACCTTTCGACCAGATGCGTGCTTGGGGCACCGCTCTCCAGCGACTGCACCTCGACGGAGAGATTGCCTGGACGACGTTTCCGCTCGCCGATAAGATCGCGCTGAACATCGAGGATCACGATGACCTGAACCTGGGCAACCTCATCAGCCGGGTTGCCGAGGCCAAAGT